>JBJKSH010000230.1:0-15215 GCA_046704255.1 Ignavibacteriaceae bacterium
CAATACTCGAATGGGATTACAAAGAAGAAGAGCAGGGTCCTCCCTTAGAGCACCGCATAAAACATGAAACCATAACTAAACTTGCAACTGAAGCAGGATTTACTTCTATAGTTAAAATAAATCTTAATACCCTGGTTTTATACAGGCTGGAGGAAAAACAAACGGCTTAAGCAAAGCATCAATGATTATAAAAATATAGACCGGGACACATTCCCGGTTTTTTTATATCAAATCCTGAGGTATCCTATTCAAAATAGTAAGCATATTCAATACCGTGTTGGGTTATAATAAAAGGTATCAGTATAAAAATAAAAAATTATACTGGGAAGCAAGGACAGCATAAAAAAGAATAAGAGAAGAAAGGTAATAAATTGAGTTAAGGGAAAGACAGTTGCAGTATTTGTAGAACCGGTTTGATTTACATAAGCCTCTGAAGTCGAATCAGCTTGTGTTACAGTTGCAACGTTGCATTGCGCAAACATCATCCTCGTAAAACCATTAAAGGAATTGTCTTATTAATTTTTCACCCTTCATATCTGGAATTTTATACAAATCATATCTCATAAATCCTACTTAATTTAATTATGCAAAAAGTTTTGGTTAATTAAGAATAAAATTAAAGCCAACCAGCCGGCATTTATAAAACACCGGCTGATTTAGCAATAAATGATGCGGATTATCAGGTCTTCTGTTACTTAATATAAATCATCTTTTTAACGTCGGTATAATTATTTAATAAAATCCTGTAATAATAAATTCCGCTGCTTAAACCTTTCGCATTAAAAGTGATTTTATGAATTCCCGAATTTTGAAATTCATCAACCAGTTTTTTTACTTCTTTACCCATAGCATTAAACACTACAATTTTTACATGGCCTGCTTTTGCCATCTGATAAATAATTTTAGTAGAAGGATTAAAAGGATTGGGATAATTTTGAAGCAGCTTAAATCCTACAGGAATATTGTTACCGTTTTTATTTGCAGTTGTAACCAAGCTATGTGGTCCCTGTTCTTCAACGGGATTATCACCATGACAAACCGTACAATTTTCTAAAGTACCTGCATGGCCCTGAAGACGTATATTTTGAAGATTGTCATTCGCTTCCCGCGATGGCAAGATTGCATGCGGGCTTCCATGACACGCTGAACAAAATAAACCGCCGTGATCCTGAGATTCCCTGAATAACTTGCCGGGCTGTTCCGAATACAAACTTCCGTGGCACTCAACGCTGCCGCACTTCGGCTCATCCAACCACGGGCGCCTGTCATGCGATATCGAATGTGCAATCATATCAAGAGTTCCGTGGCAGTCTTCGCAAATCATCGGAGACATACTGTTCTGACTCATTACATCTCTCAGGCATTGCGTGTTTGGTCCCGGATGACACTTATAGCAAGTTTCTTTCGTGCTGGGTAATCCCAATCCGCCATGCTTATGATGTATAGCTTCGGACAACGGCATTGTGCCTGAGTCGCCGACCGTACCAAGAGCATTATCCGGATGACAGCTTGCACATAAATTCGGGCCGTTGGGTTTGAAGTCTGCTTGTTTAACAGGGTGATTATCAAGAATACTTTGTTCGGAAGGATGGCAGCCGGGTTGTACGCAGCCTATCTCGTTGCTTATTGGAATAACAACATCTGTCGTTGTAAGAATGACTTTCGTAGCTGAATCTTTGGCAACAATATGAATTAACTGAAACGGCGATTCTTTGTTCAAACTTGTATCCCGGTACGGTGTAGTTGGAATACCCTTTGCAGAATAATAGTTACCCTGGCAATCTAGTACTCCGGTTAATCCTTTGCCTGTTAAACCTATATTATCGGGTAGAGGTGTAGTAAGTCCGAACAAATCCTGGGCGTAAGTCCAGAAGTTTGTCTTTCCTGCAGAGTAAGAATTTCCGGGAATTGAATATTCTAAAATAACCCCTGAGGTTATTAACTGGGGCTTTTGGCCCGGAGTCCTTTTAACTAGCTGTGCATAAATATTATTATAAGGAGGAAGGATTGCGATTCTTGAGAAGTCCTTATTTGCACAATGCATTCCAAGATCATTCCAGCCTAGAAGGACATAAGACTGAGAATTTATTTTTGTTTGAAAAAGAAGTGATAGTAAAAAGCTAAACCATAAGCATAATATTATTTTATTTTTCATGTCTTACCTCCTTTACGGTAAGATTATTTATTTTTTTAATTACATAACTTAAATTTCCGAACCGTTAAGATTTTTCATTTAAGTTGTTTTATCCTCGTTTTAATTCTGAACAATTACGGAAGAATTTGAAGAACCATTTTGTACGGCAGATGCAGTATTGGAATTTGTCCCAACGGTTATGGAAGCTGAATTTAAATTTCCGCCTTTCTGATCTATTGTATAACTATTTGAACTTCCCGTTAT
Organism: Ignavibacteriaceae bacterium; assembly: GCA_046704255.1. Classification (GTDB taxonomy): domain Bacteria; phylum Bacteroidota; class Ignavibacteria; order Ignavibacteriales; family Ignavibacteriaceae; genus FEN-1297. The sequence goes on from JBJKSH010000230.1 coordinate 2,399, forward strand.
GCTTACTCCTGCTATATCTCCGTTTCCCGCCGAAGAAATTGATCCGTTGTTACTATCGCCGGTTAAAGTTAATGAAGCCGAATTCTCATCTCCGTACTGATAAATGTCTGGATTAGGATATTGAAGCTGATTATTCAATTGACCGCTGATATTTACCGTAGCGGAATTTAAATATCCGTCTTGTTTAACTCCCGAATAATTAGCATAACCATTTACATTTTGTACCGAAGAGTTATTTCCTATACCAAACTGGTAAACTTCCACACCGTTATATCCCGTTCCGTTTATGGTTTGATATGCAATATTATTACTGCCGATTTGATCGACATATACCCAGCCCTGAAAATCTGTTTGATTTTGTGCTGCCGTATTACTGCTGCCGCTTTGATAAATATTTGAAAAATTTGAAGAACCCGGTAGCGACGTCTGATCCTGTGAAGCATTGTTTACACTGCCCATCTGGGTAACATAAGCTTTGGGATTTCCCGTACCGACACCGCCCGAAACGGATTGCGTTGAAGTATTATTATCGCCTTCCTGGTCTGCATAAGCTTCTCCTGTTTCGGATGGAATTGACTGTACTGCCGAGTTGGAATTTCCTAATTGATAAATTTCAACATGAGCGGAATTTCCTGTGGTTGTTTGTTGTGCAGTATTCAAATTACCATACTGTTGTATTATTGCATAAGCACCCTCGTTATTACTTGCCTGCTCCAATGTTGCGTTATTGGAATTACCTTCCTGTGTACAAATTGCATTATCTTCAAGGTTTGAGATACTCTGGCTGTATGGGCCGGTTTGAGTATACAATGACTGATTGGAGTTGCCTAATTGAAGTATACTGGCGCCTTTATTATCTCCTTGAGAAACTATAGCCGAATTAGTAGATCCGGTTTGTGTAACTGAGGATTGAGAAGTTGAACCTGTCTGCGTAATTGTTGCAACGTTACTTTGTGCAAACATCATCCTCGTGAACAAAATAAATGCCATTAAAGGAATTGCCTTTTTCATTTTTCACCTTTTAAATTAAGAATTTTATACAAATCATATCTCATAAATCCCATTGAATTTAATTATGCAAAAAGTTTTAGTTAATTAAGAATAAAATTAAAGCCAACCAGCCGGCATTTATAAAAAACACCGGCTGGTTTAAATAAGATGATGCAGCTAGACTAACCCACCATTATTTCATCAACACCATCTTCTTAACCATAACATTTTGCCCGTTTTGAAGTTTATAAATATAAACTCCGCTTGCCAGTTTGGAAGCGTTAAAATTTAATGCATACGTCTTACCCGGTTCGGCTAACCCGTTAAACAGCACTGCAACTTCTTCACCAATTATATTAAATACTTTAAGCGAAGTAAGATTTGCATCCTTAACCGTAAAGCTTATCTTTGTCGAAGGATTAAACGGATTGGGATAATTCTGAGCAAGATTAAATTGAGCCGGCAAAATAACATTTTTATCCTGCGGAACACCCTGCTTTGGAATTGTAACTAATACCTTAGGCGGATAAATATATGCAGCACCGGTAGAAGAATTTGCACCTGGTGCGCCGACTATAAAATCATCTGCATCGATTCTAGCGGATGTACCGAATTGATCACCTGCTACACCATCCGGTGCGGAAATTTGATCTTCCTGAGCCCAGCTTCCGGTACCCGAACCGAATAGGTAAACCGTGCCCGGCTGAGGTAATGTAGGGCTGCTTGCAATAAGAGCCCTGCTTCCGCAAATAGCCAGTGAATATCCGAACATCTCATTTGCAAATGGCGCATTGGAAGTTATTCGTTGTGTTTGTGCCCAGGTATCTGTTGCCGGATCTCTTTGATATGAATAAACGGCTCCGCTGTTAGTAGAAGTTCCGTTACTTTCAAGATATGCACCAATTAATGCATTATCACCGTCCAATGCCAATGTATAGCCAAATGTAGTGCTGGGACGTAAGAAATATTGCTGCACTCCCCATGAAGTACCGCTTTTCTTAAAAATATAAACCGCATTTACATTATAAACTATAGAATAGTTACCGGAAATGGCAACTGCTCTTCCCGTATATGCATAAGATTGAAATGCACCAAACCAGTTACCGGCAGTTACCCAGGTTGAACCATTGTAATTATACCAATATACTTTTCCCATACCCGGATCATAATTGTAATAAGAATAACCGGGTACGCCGACAATGACATCATTTCCCGATACATCAACGGTTGAGCCGAAAAGACTGTTTGCATAAGCTTCAGGTGAAAATGTAGCTTCCTGATTCCATGTACTTCCGTTCCACCTAAACATGTACACTTTTCCCATGCTGCGGTAAAAATTGGGAGCTCCAACAACTATTACGTTGCCGTCAATTGCAACCGAAGCACCGAATCCTTCACCGGACATACTGCCGTATAATTTGCTTTGCAGCTGCCATGTACCCGAAACTTTTTCATAAATTTTAACACTGCCTGTCTGAACTCCGCTGGTATTTAAACCATAAGCTTCGCCTACAACGGCATAGCTGCCTGATATGTCTACTGCCCGTCCGTAGTACCTGTTTGTTGTTTCACCGGAATTCAATTTTTGTGCTCTGTAAAATGAAACAACAGTGCCGGAAGTCGGCTGAAATATAACAGGGTTAGTAACTGCAATATTTATATTGTTTTGTTCCTGTACAGTGCTTTGGAAGTTCATTTGAAAAGAATAAACTCCCGGCAGCAATTCTTTAAAGGCATTTCCGTTACCGTCTGTATTTCCGAAGGATGCCCATGCCGGAACTGCCGCAGTGTTGAACATTACCTGCCCACCGGGTATTCCGCCCACCAAAGGATGTTCCAGGCGAACGTCCATATTTACTGTTTGAAATACTACCGGATTAACTGTGCTTATGTTTATATTATTCTGATTGACTGTCATTCCTTCATAAGTCATTCTAAAAGAATAATAGCCCGGCATTAGAGTAATACTAACAACGCCGGTAGAATTAGTAGTTCCCAAAGACTGCCAGCCTGCATTATAATATTCAACCGTACCGCCGGCAATACCGGTTCCTGCAGAACTAACCAATTTTACTTCAACAGATGAAGCATTAAAAATTACCGGTGCCAGTTTATAATCCTGGTTTAGCTTCATAATAGTTTTACCGTTATACGTAAGCCTGAAGTTTAATTTTTGAAGTACCCCCGTATAATTATAACGGATTATACCTTCTGCATCCGTAGTACCCAGGTTTTGCCAGCCTCTATCATAATATTGAACAACCGCTCCGGGTATACCAATATTTTGAGAATCGAAAAACTCAACAAGAACATTTGCAGGAGCCAGGTTTGCCGTTAATGTCTTGTTGGAATCTATAACAACACTAACCGGATTATCTGTAGGATTACCGGCAATAGCACCGGACCAGTTTGCAAACATGTATCCGAATCCGGGAGTTACTTTTACGGAAACAGAACTTCCGTCATAGTATGATGCCTGATCTGGAGTTTTTACAAAGGTACCGTTACCGGATGGGTTTGTTACAAGCGTTAGTGTTTCCTGAGGCGGCATCACGGTTATATTATCCACATATATGGAAGGATGCGGAGCCGGATCATTTGCCGTCAAATCAATTCGAATTTCGTATGAACCGGTTGATGGTGCGGTAAAAGAACCCTGAAGCGTTGTGGAAAGACTCTGGTACCACCACATTAGTCCAAATGAATGACTAGCAATAGGAGTACCGCCTATCGTAACACTTACCGTACCGCCATCATAGTAATTATAACCCGTGTAGCCTATGCTCGATAAGGTATAAGCGCTAAACGAATAAGTTTTACCGCCTATTAAGTTAATACTTTGACTTAAGGATATTTGTTCGTTTGTAGGCGGCGCTACACTCGAATCCGGCCTTCCGTAGAAGGCTATAGACCCATTTAAATAACCCATGCCCGTTACCAGACCTTTGGTAACCAAACTCCATCCGGTGGTATTTCCCGTATCAAAACCACCGTTAACAACCAGATTTTGTGCGTTAGCTGTTAAAGCAAGCGAACTTAAAAAAAATAAAAAACATACAATTAAAATTTTATCAATAAATTTCATTTACTCATCTCTCTATTGTTTTCAAATTTATAGAGCTTCATGAAAATTTTCATGAAGCCCCGAAGTTATAATTAAAAATTATTAAGGACCCTTTACAGCCGGGGCCTTATAAAATTTATTTTAATGTTGTGAAATTACGGCAGCATTATTTGAACCGGTTTGTGTTACTGTTGCACTATTGAAATCGGAACCTACTCCGCCTGCTCCAACTGTAATAGTTGCGCTGTTATTATTACCACCGGACTGTGTAACGGTAAAATTATTGCTGTTGCCTAAAACTGAAGCTGTAACGCTATTGTTGTCTCCTGTTGAAGAAATATTAGCTGCATTATTACTTCCTGTTAAACCAACAGCAGCAGTGTTTAAGTTTCCGTGCTGCAATATTGTATAGCTGTTTGTTAAACCGTAACCTTGAATAACACTTGCAATGTTGCCGTCTCCGGCTTCCTGAGTAAGTGAATAAGTATTATCGCTTCCAAGAATACTAACAGTTGCCTGATCCACGTTTCCCGTAGAGCTGATACTTCCGCTGTTATTACTACCTGTAAGTGTTAACGAAGCAGTATTACCGTCTCCGTTTTGCGAAACATCCATATAACCGAATTGATTATTACCGGTTCCGTTAATGTTTACGGTTGCAGTATTTGAATTTCCATTCTGCAAAACACCGGAATAGTTTGAACCGCCGGTAAGATTTTGCGTAGAGGAGTTGCCGCCTGTTGTACCGTATTGTTCGACTTCTACGGTATTAAAGCCCGTACCGTTTACAGTCTGAACCGCCGTGTTGCCGTCGCTTAACTGTTTTATTGTTGCGGTTCCTTGAAAATCGTATTGTGTTTGTGAAGCACTGTTATTACTGCCGGTCTGATCTATTTCCGCAAAGTTTGCTGAACCGGGAATAGAAGTTTGATTTTGAACCGCTGTATTATTATTGCCTACTTGAGAAACAAAAGCATAAGGTGAGTTCAATGCGTCGGAACCTGCAATATTTTGAGTAGATATGTTTCCATTGCCTTCCTGATCGGATGCCGTAAAAGCATTTTCGGCGGAGACATTCTGTGTTGAAGAGTTCGCACCGCCGAACTGATAAATATCAGCATAGGCATTATTGCCTGTAGTTGTTTGAGAACCGTAATTACCGTCTCCTACCTGTTGAACTATAGCATAAGCATCCGCTGTGCTTGTTTGATCCTGTACAGCCGTATTTGAATTACCGGTTTGGATTATATCTACATAAGTAGTTGTTCCCACAGTATTCAAAGACTGAGTTTGCGTTGCCGAATTTAAATTGCCGGTTTGTTCTATTGTAGCATCTTTATTATCACCGTTTTGGGTTGAGGATGCCGTATTTGTTGAACCGGACTGAGTTATAGCTGCATTAGCGCTGTTGCCGTTTTGTGTTACGGAAGCCGTATTGCTTTGCGCAAACGATAAACCTGCAAATAAAAGAACCGTTAAGATTAAATTTACTTTTTTCATTACTTATTTTTCCTTTCTTATTTTTTATAGAACTACTTCATGAGAAAATTCCGTGAAGCACAATTAATGTTGATTTATAACTGCAGAGTTATTATTCCCTGCCTGAACTATTCTGCCGGAGTTTCCATCCGAGGTTTGGGTTAATGATGCCGAATTAAAATCTCCAACCTGACTTATTCCCCAATCATCCGGAACCACAGCTTCGGCACCAGTTCCGGACACGTTGTTATTCCCCAGTTGATTAACCGTTACGGTGTTATGGCTTCCGACCGTAGCACTGCTTGCTAAATTGCCGCTGCCGGATTGAGTTATTGTTAAGGTATTCTGGACCCCGCCCAGTTCAACAAACTCGTTTTCTCCAATTTCATTATATGCGCTGTTGTTGTTTCCGGTTTGAGTAATTGTCATCATATTATTACTTACAACATAAGGAGTAGTCGGGGTTTCGGCTTCAAAGGAAGCGGAGTTACCGTTGCCGGTTTGAGTCATGAAAGCAGTATTAAAATCACCTTCAGTCTCAAATTCGGCACTGTTACTGTTGCCTGTAATAGTTTGCTGTGCGTGGTTCTGGCTGCCGGTTTCATGAACACGTGCGGTATTACTATAACCGTATATAAGTTGTGTGGAAAGGTTTAAGTTTCCGCCTTCCTGAATTGCGGTTACATTATTGCCCGGAGTTATGCCTGCCTGTCCGCCTGTAATACTTTGAATTGCGTTATTTGAACTGCCGGATTGCGTAATGGAAGCTTGATCATTAAACGTACTTGTAAAAGTTTGAGAGGCAGTGTTGCCGTCTCCGCCGTTTTGTGTAACCGAACCGTTCAAAGCTCCGCCGGTAGCAAATTGGGCCGACACATTTCTGTTACTTGTTTGGTATGCTCCCATAACTATACCATAACCGTTCGATGAAAGATTGCCGATATTATAATCACCTACCTGCTGTATAGTTGCCGCATTTGTAAAGCCGGAAGCAGGATTGCTGCTTAATTGAGATATAGTAGAAACATTCCCCACACCATTTTGGGTTACGTCCGCAGTTTGAACATCTGCGGAAGAAGTTTGCGTAACATTGCTGGTGTTTGTACCTGTACCGGAAAGTGTCTGTGTTACAGTAGCCTGCTGGCTGTCCCCGGTTTGAGTAACTATCGATGAATTTTGTGCATTAGCAAACAATGCTAAAAACAAAACCACAAGAATAGTTGCAGATATCTTTCTCATATTTATTTCCTTTCTGTTTGTTTTATAAAAAATCAGAACTCCGAATTAAACGGAGTTCTGCATTGTTATTTAATTTTGTATTACTGTAGTAACGTTATTTGCACCCGTCTGGCTTACCGTAGCGGAATTACTATCGGTACCCTGTACTACTGCGGCAGAATTATAGCTTCCGCCTTCCTGGCTTATTGAAGAGGTGTTGAAATTGCCGTTCTGTGCAATTGAAGCTGCACTGAAACTAACAGCACCCAACAAGCCTTCTTCAATAGTAGCAGAGTTCCCAAAGCCTGTCTGGTCTGTTTTAATCTCTGTACCCAACATCCCGTTGTTATTTCCGTAGGAAACTATTTTGGAATAACTGTTACCGCCGTTTTGATTTTGCACAACATTGTAAAAAAATTTCTCTTCTTTAGATTTCGTTAAAACCTTATTCTTTATTTTTTTCTTTAAGCAATTGAACACGACCAGCCCTTTAAATAGTTTTAAGTATAACACATATCGGTTAGGCAACTGGCGTACCAAATATTTAACTCTGAAAAACAATAAAAATCTAAACTTTTCTATTGGAGGTTTTATAAGGTGAGTTTGAATTTAGGAAAGCAGTTTGAAAATTAAACTTTACGCCGTTTTTTTTAGATTTGTTTTTGTAAACCGGAAAGAATTATTTGCACATCAAAAAGAAAAATTTCTCTTCCGTCAAGAAGAAGTTTCCATTTAAGATAAAGCCTCGATTTATCCTGCACCGGTTTCATAATACTTATATTTACCGCATCCAAAGAAACAAATTCTTTAATAATATCAACAAAAAATGCTGCCTTCTTTTCGTTGGAAATTACAACTACAATCCTTGTTTCCTTTGTTTGCGGAGGCTGCTTAATTTCCATTAAGCTGTAAATGTCTATTAAAGGTATAATCTCATTATCAATGTTTATTCCATCCGTCGCTATTTCAAATTTCTTATCTATATCTATAGAATAATTTTGCTGAGGGTTTAAAATTGAAGAAACTTCTTTTATATCTACTGCATATTCTTTCCCTGCAATAATAAATAAAAGAATTCCCTCAGGAATTTTATTCGTCCCGGTATTCAGCATATTTTTCCTTAATTGGTTTAAAAGTTATACGTCAAAAATAATACCGTGTTTTAATCCGGTATAAGTTGAAAAAATATAAGGAAAATACATATAATAGGTTTTACGCGGTTTGAAAACCGGAAAAGTTAGTTTTAAAATTGTACCCTCTATCAGACTGTAATAAAGAAATTACGCCTGCTTAATTCCGTATTCTTCTATTTTTTTGTACAGAGTCGATTTTGAAATACCAAGAACTTTTAATGCCTCTTTCTTATTCCACATTAAATGATCAAGTATTTTTTTAATATGATTTTTTTCCAATTCCGCAAGTGAAATAAGAAAGTTATCTTCATCCTTTTCTTTTGTGCTAAGCAGGCTTTCATTTTTCAAAATCAAATAATCTTTTTCCAGGACATTACCCTTGGCAAGCACAACAGCCTGCGTTAATATATTTTCAAGTTCTCTTACGTTCCCAATCCATTCATAGTTCTGAAGCATTTCCATAACTTCGTACGGAACAATATTTACATTTTTATGAAGCTCCTTATTTATCTTTGCCAAAAAGTGAACAACTAACTGAGGAATGTCTTCCTTTCTGTTTCTAAGCGGAGGAATGGTTATTGTAAAAACCTTAAGCCTGAAATATAAATCTTCACGGAATTTCCCCTGATTAACAAGCTGCGCAAGATCTTTATTGGTTGACGTAATTATTCTAGCTTTAACCGGTATTAAGGTCTCTCCGCCTACTCTTTCAAATTCTTTTTCCTGTATTATTCTTAAAAGCTTTACCTGAAGATTTAAAGATATTTCTGAAATTTCATCTAAAAAGATTGTGCCGTCTCCCGCCATTTCGAACTTGCCTTTCTTATCTCTTATAGCGCCTGTAAAGGCTCCCTTAACGTGGCCGAAAAGTTCACTTTCCAAAAGAGTTTCCGTAAGTGCGCTGCAATTTACCGCAACTACAGGGTGACTTTTTGTAATGCCCGAAGAATGAATAATTCTTGAAACCAATTCCTTCCCGGTTCCGCTTTCTCCCTGAAGCAGTATGGTAACTTTGTTCATCGAAACCAAACCTATTTGCTTGAAAATTTCTTTTACCCCGGGAGAATTGCCTATAAAGTAATTTCCCTGCATCAGGTGTTCTTCGTTTTTTTCTTTAGTAAGAATGTAATCATCTTTTAGTCTCTTTGTTTCCAATGCCCTTTTAACAATTAAGTTGAACTTATCCTGGTCAATTGGTTTGGAAAGATAATCGTAGGCGCCCAGTTGAATCGCTTTAATCGTGGAAGTCATTTCCCCGAATGCGGTAAGTATAATTAAAGGTACGCTTTCGTCTATTTCCTTGGCTTTTTTCAGCACATCCAAACCGGTAACCTGAGGCATTGCTAAATCTGTTATTATTAAATCAGGGTGTTCGTTTTCTATAATTTGAATCCCCTCCGACCCGCTTTCCGCATTGAGTATTTTACACCCGCTACCGGCAAGCAAAACATTCAATAATACACGAATAGATTCGTCGTCGTCTATAACAAGTATTTTTTCCATGGAGTTTCCCCGGTTATTAATTATTTATTTTAATACTTTTAATATTGCATCTTTTAATTTGCACAAATTACTTTTGGATACGTACCCATTGGCTCCGACAGATTCAACTTCTTCAACAAGTTGTGTATCCATGGTAGATGAAACAAATACAACGGGCAGATTTTTGTTAAAATCCTTTATTATATACAATGCTTCAATACCGGAAAAGGACGGCATTGTAAAATCCGAAATTACTACATCCCATTGAGCTTCCGACAAAGCGCTTTGCAGCGACTCGGCATTGTCGACAAGTTTATAACATATTTCAAATCCAGCATCGGATAATTCCCTTCTAATAAGTAACGAATCATCATCGCTGTCTTCAACATGGAGAATGTTCAATTTATGCTGCATCGTTCCTTCTTAAATGTTTATTGAGTTTAAATTTAGTTAAATTAACACGTTCCTAAATGAACTTGCACAAGTCCTTCTCTTTCAAAGGGAGTGACTTGCTTACAATAATACTTTTTTTTTCATGTTATCATTTCAAATACCTTGGTTTAGTTTTATCAAAAACAAAATGTTCCTAATTCGAACTCACCCTAAATCCCTCTCTTTCAAAGAGAGGGACTTGCTGGCAATAATACTTTTTATTTTTCATCTTAACATTAACAAACACAAGCTTATTTATTACCAACATAAAGTTATATTTCAATTGAACCGTTAAGTAGTTTAATGTTTTGTTACCTCCTCCTAAAAGCCCTTACCCTCCCGGGGGAAGGGTTGAGCTTGCCGCTATGCGGGATGAGGTCCAATACTTAACTTCTTATTTTTCATTCTAACACTCCGAATACAAATCTTTTGTTTTATTAAATTCAAAACATTCCTAATCGAACTCACCTTAAATCCCTCTCTTTCAAAGAGAGGGACTTGTTGGCAATAATACTTTTTATTTTTTTATGCTATCGTATCAAATACCTAAGTTAAGTTTTATAAAAAATAAAACGTTAAGATTACCGATATCCTGTCATAATCTCCAACAAGCCCTTCACCTCCCAGGGGAAGGGTTGAGCTTGCCGCTATGCGGAATGAGGTTTAATATGCAACTTTATATTTTTCAAATAAATAATCATTTACATTACACAATGCTATTCCGGTATTGTAAAATAAAATGTAGTTCCTTTATTTAATTCTGATTCTGCCCATATTCTGCCTCCGTGTTTGCTTATAATCCTTTTTACGGTAGCAAGGCCAATACCTGTGCCTTCAAAGTCTTTATTGCTGTGAAGCCTGTGGAAAGGTGTAAAGAGATCCCCGGCATATCTCATGTCGAATCCGGCACCGTTATCTTTAACATAATAAACCTCGGCGTCATTTTGTATTATTGTGCCGACAGAAATATCGGTTTCTTCTTTTAAGCTGGAAAATTTCCATGCATTATTCAGTATGTTTTCCATAACTATTTGGAATAAACTTAAATCGGCATTAACTATAATTTGCGGCTGAATGAAAATATTTGTTTTTCTTTCCGGTTGAGCTTTTCTTAAGTGTTTAATAATTTCAGCCGCAATTTCATCAAGCCTTATTTTACTGCGTTTAAGTTCTGTGCGGGAAATTTTGGAAAGATTAAGCAGGTCGGTAATTAAATCTGCCATTTTACCTGAAGCCGAAATAATTCTATTCAAATAATCTTTATTTTCATCATTAAGGCTGTTGAGCGAATCTTTAAAAATAATTTTGGCAAATCCGTCTATGATGCTTAAAGGAGCGCGCAGGTCGTGAGAAACAGAATAGCTGAAAGCCTCAAGCTCATCGTTTGCCATTTCAAGTTCGGCAGTTCTTCTTTTAACGCGCTTTTCAAGATCTTCGTTCAGCTTCATAATTTCCTGTTCTGCCTGCTTTAAATCCGTAATATCTACACCCATTTCCAGGATAACCTCGGTCCCGTCAACATCGGTAAACGGAAAATCATAGACATAATAATTGTGTGTGTCCGGCCCTATCCATTCCCATTGAATAGGATGATTTTCCCGGAAGACCTTAAAAGTTTCGCAAACCTCACAAGGTTCATCTTTACCGAAAAGAAATTCGTAGCAGCGCTTATCATTATCATCCCCAAAACGTTCTTTAAAGAAACGGTTTGAATGCAGTACCCGGTAATCTTTTGTTAATAATACTACATAAGCGGGAAGCATTTCAAGTACATCGTTGAAGCGCTTTCTCTCCATCTTTATCTCGGATGTTTGTTCTTCAACTCTTCTTTCAAGAATTTCTTCTGCTGTTTTTTGGTAATGAATATCAGTTGCAGTTCCAATCCATCGGATAATTTTTCCGCCGGGATCTTTTACGGGAACACCGTGCGCAAGGTGCCACCTGAATTCGCCGTCTGCGCGGCGTATTCTTAGTTCCAATTTAAATTCTTTTCCTGCCGTAAGAGCTTCCTGCCATTTTCGCATCGATTTATCGATGTCATCCTTGTGTATTACCGAAGGCCATTTCCATCCTTCAATTTCGCTTTTATTTACCCCGGTGTATTCGTAAGTATTTATGTTATGATAATCTATGCTGCCCTCACCATTCCCGCTCCATACAATCTGCGGCATTGATTCTGTAAGAGTACGGAATAATTCCTCCGATTCTTGAAGCTTTCTTTCGGCTTTTTTTCTTTCGGTAATATCTTTTGCAACATGAACCGTACCATAGAACTCTCCGTCCTCTTCAAAAAGAGGAGAAGTAGTCACTTCAAGAATTACGTTAAGCAGCGGTTCATAAATTTCCTGTATCTCTGTTTTGCGGTTCTTCATTGTTGCAAGGTGAACACAGTTCTTTATAGGACAGTTGGTATGATGAACTATCTCAAAACATTTTTTACCAATTAAGTCTTCCTCTTTAATTCCGAAAGTATTTTTATATGCCTTGTTTACATTAATAAGAGTTAAGTCCTTTGATTGAATTGAAACCATATCGGGAATTGAATCGAATGTTATCTGCCATTGGCGGGCGGCATGTCTTATTGTTTTCTCGGTAGTAATTCGCATTACTGCAATTGCTACCTGGTCTGCTACCGTCCGCATTAATTCTATTTCATCGTCTTCAAACCGGGTTCTTTTGGTAGTTCCGAAAGACAGGGTTCCGATTACTTTTTCAATTGATTTTAACGGATAACAGCCGTATGCCTTTATCCCCAATGATTTAATAAATTCAGTTCTCTTATCCGGTATATTCTGAACATCCGGGACAATAATTCTTTCTCCTTTACGAGCAGCACTGCTGCAAATAGTAGTATCATCCTTAAGCCACTCTATTGCCTTTATCCTATCTTCCGGTATACCTCCGTATGCATTCAAAAGTAAATCGTTATTTTTTCCCTGCACAAGGTAATTGAAGAAAAACTGGCAGTCCAGGTAATTCATTACATCGCTGCACAGTTTAGCTACATGGCTTTGCGGGT
>JBJKSH010000231.1:0-15349 GCA_046704255.1 Ignavibacteriaceae bacterium
CCCGGATTTTGTAGTGCATCAATTTTTGAAATTCTTTGATACGACTGCTGAAAATATCTTCAATATCCAGGATATTAAATTTTTCCATGTAATCAATTTTGGATTTTTCGAGCACTAATTCAATTCCTTTTCGCTAACCACTAAGGTTGAATGTAAAATACGTAATTACTAATAATACTACCTCATTCTTTTTGATAGATTGTTTTTAATAAGTTATGAAATTCTTAATTCTCTATTTATTTAAGAACGAAGAACATCTGAATTAAGAACTAAGAACCTAAAGTTCCAAAAGGGAGAAATCAAAAATGAGGCAATATTTTTTTCCTTTTTACAATATATTTTACAACCTACTATGAAGGTTACATTTATACCAAACCCTGATCAAGCATAGCATCGGCAACTTTTAAGAAGCCTGCAATGTTTGCTCCGTTAACATAATTACCCGGTGTGCCGAACCTTTCGGCAGTTGCAATGCAAGTATCGTGTATTTTAGTCATTATCTGATGCAGCCTGTGGTCTACTTCTTCTTTAGGCCAGGGTAAACGCATACTATCCTGCGACATTTCCAAACCGGATACTGCAACTCCGCCGGCATTGGCTGCCTTGCCGGGTGCAAATAAAATTCCTGCTTCCCTAAATATTTTATAAGCTTCAAGAGTTGTAGGCATATTAGCGGCTTCACAAACACATTTACAATTATTTTTTATTAATTCTTTAGCATCGTCTTTAAAAATTTCATTTTGAGTAGCGCACGGCATTGCAACATCAACTTTAACGCTCCACGGCCTTTTACCGGGATAAAATTCAACTTTAAACTTATCGGCATAATCCTGTACCCGGTCGTTTGCGCTTGCTCTAAGTTTAAGCATAAAATCAATTTTTTCTTCGCTCACGCCGTCCTTATCGTAAATAAAACCATCCGGTCCGGAAAGAGTAACAACTTTACCGCCGAGCTGGTTTATCTTTTGAACTACTCCCCACGCAACATTTCCAAACCCAGAAACAGCAAAAGTTTTTCCTTCAATATCTTCATCTTTGGTTTTAAGCATTTCTTTTGCAAAGTAGACGGCACCATAACCGGTAGCTTCCGGCCTGATTAAAGAGCCGCCCCAATGCAAACCTTTGCCGGTAAGAACACCGGTAAATTCATTTTTTAGTCTTTTATATTGCCCGAACAAAAAACCGATTTCCCTTGTCCCCACACCTATATCACCGGCCGGAACATCCGTATTCGGGCCGATGTGCCTGAAGAGTTCCGTCATAAAGCTCTGGCAGAAACGCATGACTTCGTTGTCGCTTTTACCTTTGGGATCAAAATCGGAGCCGCCCTTGCCGCCGCCCATGGGCAGAGTAGTTAAGCTGTTCTTAAATACCTGTTCGAATGCTAAGAATTTTAGTATTCCTAAATTTACGGATGGGTGAAATCGCAGTCCTCCTTTGTAAGGACCGATAGCACTGTTCATTTCAATTCTAAAACCACGGTTAATGTGTACATCGCCCTGGTCGTCCATCCATGGTACGCGGAAAATAATTATTCTTTCGGGTTCAACTAATCTTTCCAATATTTTTGCAGAACGGTATTCCGGGTGCCGTTCCAGTACAATTTCCAATGAATCAACTATCTCTTCAACAGCCTGATGAAATTCAGGCTCATTAGGATTTTTTGCTTTTACTTCAGTTAATAATTTTGAAACATATTCAGTCATATAAATCTCTAAAAAGTTTTACAAGAAATTATTTAATGAATGAAACTTAGCAATTATAAAATAAAAAAACTCAATCGTATAAACAGAATACGGATTTGTACTTTAATAATGCTTCCGAACTTTTATAACTAAACACGGCATCCTGCTTAACTAAGAAAGGTTTTAATAATTAAGTTAATAATTTTACTAGAGAAATTTCAAGGCTGAGGTAAAATTCTAAAGTAATATATTTATACACAAAATTTTCAAAATTATTTGTAAAAATTCTATTCTTGGATATGATTCTTTTCGGCAGTAACTTTCACATAGAAAAATAGAGATAAATAATTCTTACCATACCGATAGAAATTCTTTAAAACGAGAGGGAAACATGGCAAACAATATCATAAAACAAAAGATAGAGCAAGCAGTTCAAATACTAAACGAAAAAGATATTGACTTATGGATTACATTCGTGCGGGAAAGCGGTAACATAAAAGATCCCGCTATGGATATGGTTGTTGGTTTAGGCTGCACCTGGCCTTCTACATTTATAATAACCAAGGATGGAGAAACTACCGCAATTCTCGGTTCCCTTGACGTTGAAAATTATACAACACAGGGCTTGTACAAAAATATTACCGGATATGTTAAATCCGTTAAAGAACCGCTGCTTGAATATTTAAATAAAAAAAATCCCGGTAAGATCGCAATCAACTATTCCGTAAATTCAAACTTAGCGGACGGTTTAACCCACGGGATGTATTTAATTCTTACGGATATTTTAAAAGGCACCGGGTTCGAAAATAAATTAATTTCTTCGGAAGAAATTATTTCTGCTTTAAGAGGAAGAAAATCTTCAGCAGAATTGGAAATTATGAAAGAAGCTGTTGTAAGAACGCTCGATATTTTTGATGAGATGACTAAGTATATTAAACCCGGAAAATCCGAACTTGAAATTGCGAAGTTTATAAAAGATGTTACTGCTTCAAAAGGGTATGGGTTTGCATGGGAAGAAGACCATTGCCCTGCGGTTTTTACCGGACCGGAAGCAACGAGTGCTCATGCCGGGCCGACAAACCGCAAAGTTGAAAAAGGCCATCTTGTTAATGTGGACTTCGGAATAAAGTTTAAAGGATATTGTTCGGATCTTCAAAGAACGTGGTATGTTTTAAAAGACGGTGAGGATAAAGCTCCCAAAGAAGTTGAACGCGGTTTTAATGTAATAAGAGATTCTATTCAAAAAGTTGCCGATAATTTAAAGCCGGGTGTATTGGGATGCGAAATGGATGATATAGCTCGAAACTATATTATGGATCACGGTTATGAAGAATTCCCACACGGACTTGGCCACCAGGTCGGAAGAGAAGCACACGACGGAGGCGGGGGCCTGCTGCCTAGATGGGAACGCTACGGCGAAACTCCTTTTATTAAAGTTGAAGAATCGCAAATTTATACAATAGAACCTCGCCTAACCGTAAAAGGATTCGGAACTGCGACGATTGAAGAAGAAGTATATGTTAATAAGAATGGAAGTGAATTTATTTCCAAACCGCAGAAGGAATTAATTTTAATATAATTAACAAATCATTTTTATAAAATGTGGTAGATAATTTCTTCTTATAGTGCTCGTCCTTTTATTTTATATTGTATTTACCGGTGTTACGCCTTCTGCTTACCGGCAGTTACTTTAGGTAAAAAATTACTTTATGAATGAGATAATTATAATAGCTCAAACGGTGTATTAGTTGCTTGGTTGCAGGTTCCCGCAATCAACCATACTACTAACACTTACTATACCAATTAACCATTAACTGACAATTATTAGTTCTGTCTATTACAGCTTGGAATTATTCAATCACTTCTCCCCATCCTATTGCGGCTAAGTTCTTGTAAATTATAAATGCAGATATAATACCCGCAATCATATACAAAATAAATGCAGTTACATCGCCGAATAAAAGTTTACCAACACCGAATAAAAATGAGTAAACAAGTATAACTCCAAACAGCCAGTTTAAAAACATTCTGCCGAATCCGCTGTCGCTTTTAACATCGGGAAGCTTGTCGGATATCTTTTTCCAAAAAATACCGCCGGGATGAATCTTTCTGTAAAAAGAAAATAAAACTTCTTCATCTGTTGGTTTAGTTAAAAACGTAACCATAATCCACACAACTGTTGTTGCGCCTGTAAGGTAATAAAGAGTAAAAGGGAAGGCAATTCCCATGCTTGTAACAATAGGAAAAACTACGAACGGAGTAATCATAGCGGAAATTTCCGACCAGGCATTAATACGCCACCAGAACCATCTTAAAATTAATACGGAACCTACACCGGCACCACATTCAAGTACAAATTCCCATGCACCGGAAATTCTGTTGATAAATAAGGTTACAAATATGGAAACGATCATTAAAAGGATAGTTAAAAGACGGGACATCTTAACATAATGTTTTTCGTCTTTCCCTTTCTTTATAAACCGGCGGTAAAAATCGTTTAAAACGTAAGAGCTGCCCCAGTTTAATTGAGTGGCAATGGTACTCATGTAAGCTGCAAAAAATGCCGCAACTAAAAGGCCTTTTAATCCCACCGGCAAAAAGTCACGCATAGCAAAAATGTAACCCATCCTTTTTTGATCAACAGGCAAATGCGGATATAATACCAATGTTGCCAAGCCAACCAAAATCCACGGCCATGGCCTAATTCCATATTGGGCAATATTGAAGAAAAGTGTTGCAAAGAGGGAATGCTTTTCATCTTTGGCAGACATCATTCTTTGCGCAATATACCCTCCGCCGCCGGGTTCCGCACCGGGATACCACGATGCCCACCATTGAATTCCTATATAAGCAAGGAACGCTGCCATAGTTAATGCAAATGCACCTCCCATAGAAGTAACGCTGGAAATTGTCGGGAAAAAATTAAATACAAACGGAGGAAGTTTATGCTGCAGTCCTGCTATCCCGCCAACTTTGGTAGAATTTACCACAATAATTGCCAGCAATATTGTTCCACCCATAGCCATAACAAATTGAAATGCATCCGTAACAACAACGCCCCAAAGCCCGGATAAAGCAGAATAAAATGCTACCAATATCATACATGCAAATACATAAAACATAACCTGGGATGCTGGAATTCCGAACATGCCAATTAAGATCGATTCCATTGCTTTATTAACCCAGCCCATAATAATTATATTCATAAACAGGCCTAAGTATATAGCTCTAAAGCCGCGCAAAAATCTGGCAGGCTTGCCGGAATACCTAATTTCCGCAAACTCAACTTCGGTCATTATGCCGGCTCTTCTCCAAAGCTTTGCAAAGAAGAAGACGGTTAAAAGCCCTCCGAAAGCAAAATTCCACCAAATCCAGTTGCCGGCAATTCCGTTTTTTGTTACAAGTTCGGTTACGGCAAGCGGAGTATCGGCGGCAAAGGTGGTTGCAACCATAGATAAGCCTGCCAGATACCACGGCAGGTTTCTTCCGGAAAGAAAAAATTCATCGGTACTTTTTCCTGCTCTTTTGGAATAGTAAAGTGCAATACCGATTGATAAAACAAAGTAGGCAAGAATGATTAAATAGTCTATAATCTGCAATCCGGACCTCGCTTTTTAAGTTTTTAAAAATTAAGATATTTATCGGAACAATTTATCATTTGCAAATAAGTTATTCATTTTACTCAAAACTTGTACTTGGAATGATGGAAGAAATTCCATTTCTTCTAAAGCTGCGTAAAGTGAGTAAGTTAATTAGTCAATTTTCACTTTCCTGTTCTTAACAACATATATTAAGCCGACTACAACCATAATCCCGCCCCACCAAATATCAGGATGAATATTTGATAAAACTTTTTTATCGGCCGCGGGATTAAACAATGCATAAATCCCGGTTATAAAGATAACTAATCCCATAACCAGGAGAATAAGTCCGACAAAAAACCAAATAGGTTTCAATTTAAAAATCTCCTTCCTTACCAAAAATAAATGTTAAGAATAATTAAAACCGCTAATGAAATAAGTGCAACAAATTCCGGCCTTTTAATAAACGGAATATTTTTATTAACGTTTTCCTTGGTAAGCCCTTTAACCAGGCCAACCAGTTCCTCTTTTGGTTTTTTCTTTGTCCAAAGACTAATAACAATTGTAACAAGAAAGCAAATGAGCCATGCCCACCACGCTCTCCAAAAGTTTGCAGCCATTTCGCTGGAAGGAGTGGAAAGCGTAATTAAGCTTCTGCTAATCCAATCGAATTTAACTGCAAGATACATTACAAATGACGATCCCATTCCTGCAATAAGGCCCCAGAAAGCACCGGAAGGAGTAATCCAAACGATAAACATACCTAGAAGCATTGTGGCAAATAAAGGTGCATTAACCCAGGAAAAAATTGCCTGCATGTAATCCATAATACTTGGAAAACTCATTGCCCAATAAGCAGTACCCAAACTAATTACAATCCCGACAATTGTTGCGGCTCTTCCCATCCATAAAAGGTGGGTTTCCGAAGCATTCTTGTTTATTATCGATTTATAAATATCGTAAGTCCAAACCGTATTAAATGCACTTATATTACCTGCCTGCCCTGCCATGAATCCCGCAAGCAGTGCAGTTACACCAAGCCCCACCAGTCCGGTAGGATAATACCTTGCAATTAGCAGCGGCAAGGCAGAATCATAATTTATATGTCCTTCATCCCGAAGCAGGTGAAATCCGCTATGCGGTTCATGAGCTAATACTAGTGCAATTAAGCCTGCTAAAATAACTATGAAAGGGATGGCCATTTTAAAGAACGAAGCAATTATCGGAGTCATTCTTGCGGAGCGAAGATCTTTAGCAGAGAAAGCTCTTTGCACAACCAGAAAATCGGTTGTCCAGTACCCGAATGAAAGTACAAAGCCCAGGCCAAGAACAATTCCTCCCCAGGTAACCATCATACCGTTTTGTGCAGGGTTGCCGGAGGTAGACCACAACGTACTAAACGATTGCGGAATGCGTGCAAGCACCTGATTGATTCCGCCTAATTCTATAAGCCCTAGAACGGATACCAAAAACAAACCGAACCAGATTAAAAAGAATTGAATAATTTCAGTAAAGATAGCCGACATCAATCCGCTAAGAGTAACATATACTGCAACAGTTAAAGCGGATGCCCACATGCTTACATGCCATGACCAGCCGAAAAAAGTATGCAGCACAAGAGCCATAGCATATAAATTAATTCCGGAAACCAGAAGAGTCATAATTGCAAAGGCAATACCGTTCAACACTCTAGTCTTTTCATCAAAACGAAGTTTTAAATAACCAGGTACGGATTTAATTTTACTGCTGTAATAAAACGGCATCATATAAATGCCGAGGAACAGCATAGCAGGTATTGCGCCAATCCAGTAGAAATGAGCAACATACATCCCGTACTTAAAAGTATTGCCTGTCATTCCCAAAATTTCAAGCGCACCTAAATTTGCAGAAAGAAATGCAAGCCCTGCAACCCAGGAACTGTTTTTCCTGCCAGCCAAGAAGAAATCGTTTTCATTCTTAGTGAATTTTTTTAGGTAAAATCCAATCCCAATTACAAAGCCGAAGTAAATAGCGATAATTAACCAATCAACAGGCGAAAGACCAATTGCGCTCATATTTTTTCCCTTTGCAATTTAATTATTATTACTTACTAGAATATAAATAAATTTGAATAATCAAATTTTCTTATAAAGTATTTTAAGCATGTCTTTTTCCAGGCTGACTTTAGGAGATTCAACAATTCTGCCTATCTCCTTTCCGTTTTTGTAAAAAATAAAAGTCGGAACACTTTCAATATCCAGGCTGTCGGTTTCGGAACCCATGCCTTTAAGGTTCCTTCCTACTGTAATAATGGTAACTTTTTCCTGGGGAAATTTCATCGAATCCAGGATCCTAAAAAATCTCGGTACTTCTCTTCTGCTGTCGCTGCACCATGTTCCCATGACAACGGTAATATTTAAATTACCCAGCATGCCGGCCATCTTTTGTGCAGTTACGGAATCAACTTCGTACATGTCATATACGGAATTAAACCACCATGAAAAGCTGGTATCTTTAAAGGCCTGCCTGTTGCAGTACCCAAGCAGCATAGGTTCCTGTGTTAATATATCTTTAACCAGCGTATCTTTTCTTACGGCAGCCGTTGTGTCTTTTTGCAATGCGGAATGTTCCATATTCTGAGCCATAATTGAGATCCCGGTAAATGTTGCGAATAAAATTATCAGTAAGGTCTTCATATTTAATCCTGGTTATTAAGAGAATTATTCCTAAGATCTATTCCCCACAAAAGTTTGCTTCTTAACGTTTCAAAATAATTAGATAAAGTAGTATGAACAAGTTTTAGGGGTCTTTCACATTTCTTTATTTTTAATTCCAGCGGTGGTGGAAATGCGAATACTCTTTGCCCGTCGCAGTTTATATGAATTTCTTTATGCAGCGAATTGGTATTTATTGTTACGGACTGGCTGCCCGGCAATACCAGCGGGCGCATTGTTAAGCTGTGCGGAGATATTGGCGCTAAAGTTATTACATCGGCTTTGGGGCTGACAATAGGCCCGCCTGTTGAAATTGAATACCCGGTGGAACCCGTGGGTGTAGCAATTATTAGCCCGTCTGCAGCAAAGGTAGTTACATAATCTTCATCAACTTTAATAGTGATGTCAATCATTTTAGGCCATCCGCCTTTATCTATCACGATATCATTTATTGCAAACAGGTGCTCAAGTTTGTGCCCGCAGCAATCGCTTTCAATTACCATTCGTTTTTCTATTTTGTAGCGGCCTTTTTTAATATCGTCTATTAGAACATCCATGCTGTAAATATTGGCTTCGGCAAGAAAGCCTAACTTGCCGAGGTTAATTCCCAGGACGGGTTTATCATATTTATGGGCTTTGTAGGAAGTAGCAAGCATAGTGCCGTCTCCGCCGATAGAAATAATAATATCGGAATGCCTGCACACTTTTTCTATGTTTGCAAATTTGGATTTTGGTATTTTCAGCTTTAGTAAGTTCTTTTTTTCATATAATGAATCACCTAATAGAAAATCCATCTCTCTAGTTTTTAACTTACTAATTAACCCGGAGACTACATCAAAAACATTCTCTTTAGTAGCATTAGCTATAATGCCAATAATCATTTTTAATTCACCCTAAAATAGAATTTATTTAATGTTCAAAAATCAATTATTATTTAACTTAATTCAAATTTAATTTTTATCTTTTTGTTTTGAAAGTTCCCAGAGCTTGCTGTATTTTGTAAAAACATAAGCAGAAGAAAATACGGCAAGAATAAAACCTTGTATTCCATCCATAAAACCTAATTTAAGAAAATACATTTTAATAAAAATTGCTGCAGGTCTTAACAGAATATCCAATATTGAAAATTTTTTGCCTTTTTTAACAAGTTCATTTGCCGCAAGAGAGGTATAATTGTTGAACTTATTGAAATAGTGTTTTATAGCCGGGTCTGTGTTGTGTTCAAGTTTATTCTGAAGTTTTCCCGTTGTACCTTTTATTATTAGGTTTTCATGAACTTCATTTCCGTTAAATGCGGCTTTTTCTTTTAAGAAAAGCCTTGTTACCCTGTCCGGGTACCAGCCGCCGTGTTTAATCCATCTGCCTAAAAAGTTTGCAATTCTCGGCATGGAATAAGCAGAATGCTGCGGGTTTGTGTTTTTAAATTCTAATAATTCTTTACATAAATCCGGTGTTATAACTTCATCGGCATCAATCCAAAGTATCCAATCGTTTGATGCTAAGGTAACGGCATATTGTTTTGTCTTTGCATAGCCTATCCATTTTACAAGTTCTCTTTTTACCTGTGCGAATGATTTTACAATTTCCAAAGTTTTGTCTGTCGAACAATCATCAATTAATACAATAATTTCGTCAATGCATTTCAACTGGCTTTCAATGCATCGCTTAATATTTAATTCTTCATTTTTAGCAATTACTATAGAAGAAATTTTAATCATCCGGCGGTTTTCCTTCCGGTTTAAGTAAAACATCTATTTGTTTTATAACATCTTCCGGTAAAACTTTGTTAATGTTTATATCGGAACCGAATCTTAATTTTTCCATAAGAGTTTTATCTCCGTTTAATGCCTTATAAATCTCGTCCGGATAAATATAGAAAGCTTTACTAAAAATTTCTCCGGGATACGGGTTAAACCGCATGAGGTGGTTACCGTTTGATATGCAGACAAACATAGTATTTACAGCAGCAGCAATATGAACAGCGCCGGTTTCGTTCGATATTAAAAATTCTGCGCCTTCAATTATTTTAGCCAGCTGACTCAAATTTGTCTTTCCGCAAAAATTAAATATTTGCTCACCGCCGGATTTCGATTTAATATATTCGGCTGCAGAAAAATCCTGCCCGGATCCCGCTATTACCGCAGGCAAATTATACTTATCGGTTATATATTCTGTTACTCGGAAAAAATTATCTTTTGACCATCTCCTCTTTAAATCTTTTGCTCCCGGGAAAATGACAAAATATTTACCCGGTAAAGATACATTT
Source organism: Ignavibacteriaceae bacterium (assembly GCA_046704255.1). Lineage (GTDB taxonomy): Bacteria > Bacteroidota > Ignavibacteria > Ignavibacteriales > Ignavibacteriaceae > FEN-1297. The sequence continues at coordinate 10,226 of JBJKSH010000231.1, forward strand.
AAATTTATACCTGTAACATTTAGTTTGGTTTTTTTAATATCAATTTTTGAATTAAGCAGTTTTTCAAAAAATTCTTTATTGCGGTAGAATTCAAAAAGATTTTCCGTAACTAACGGAATAAGCGTGGTGTAATATTTATCGCTGAAAAAATTTCTTTTCCATTTTGCGTGCTTGTCTAAGGAGCCGGAACAACCGATTCTTTCTCTTGCCCTGCTTGTTTTAACAATCGAATCTCCGTAAAGAATTTCTCTAGTGTAAGCAGTTTCTATAACGGTATTAAAACTTTTACCCCGGATGTTTTTAAGGACATGGTATTTATAAAAGGGATTTTTGTAAAACTTACTTCTATCTATCCAGATAAAATTGTCGACATATCCTTTATCAAAAGTTTCCGCTAAATCTTTCCAGGCGATGTTTCCGCATAATGTTAATTTGCAGTTCTGGTATTTTATATTTTCCTTTAAAATTTTTAAGAAATTTCTGAACAGGATATAATCACCCATTGAGTCCAGCCTAATAATTAATATACCGGAAGGATTTATATCAATTTTTATAAAGCCAAGAATGAAATTAATAATTATGAAAATAAAATACGCTAAAAAATTTTCAACTTTTGTTATATAAGTTTTTATACTATTCAAGTTAATTCTTTTTTATTTTGCCCATATACCGGAAGCATTTAGCCCGACAATTTTTTTGTATTGTATCGGCGCCCAAATTGAAGCCGAAGCTACACAAACGCAGGTAGCCAGCATTACCCCGGTAATTCCGAAATTTAAATTTTTAGCAAAGTAAATGGAAAGAGGAATATTTATAATCATTACAAAAATAGAATTAATAAATTGAATTCTAATTTTACCGGAACCGTTTATAAAATAGATGAATATGTTATTCCAGTTAGCCAGTATAACAAAAGTGCCCATTACAATTGAAAGCGAGAGCGGAACTTTAATTTCCGGCCCAATCCATAACCTGTATACAGGCCCGGAAATAATTACCATTACTACTGCAATTGCGGAAAGCAAAAACCAGATGCGTAAAATTTTTTTTGTGGAGTTTTTTATCCACACAATATCTTTCTTAACATACGCTTCAGTATATGCAGACCAAAACGGAGAAAGTATTACACTGAAAATAATCGGTACATAATAAAAATATTTGTATGCAATATTATAAACAGTTACTTCCTTTGGCCCTAAAATTTGAGTTATTATTAAATTATCCGTGGCAAATAAAATTAAGCCGGCAAATTGAATTATAAAAAATTGAAGCCCTAAACCTGCAAGATCTTTGGCATATTTAAACTTTATTGCCATAATTGAAGGAGAAATATCTTTATAATGCCTGCCGAATAAAACAGCACTTCCGGCAATGAAAATAATAATAGGAATAATACTTGAGCCGATACCTAAATATAAAATGGATCTATTGGTAGTCTTTAACAAAATATAAACCATAAGCACGGTTAAAGAATTAACAAGTACACTAAAAAAACCGTTAACCGCCGGCTTTTGGTCTGCATTTGTTATTGAGTAAATCAGCTTAAGTAAAAACTGAAGCGAGAAAAAAATAAAAACGTATAATACCAGCATATTGATTTGTGAATGCAGGTAACCCGGGGAATTAAGAATTTTAGACCAGTTAACAAAACCAAAAATAAAAAAGAAAATAAGCCACAGCAGCAGCAGCCCTATTGAAAAAATCGCATAAGCAGTACTTACGTAAACCTTACCCAATTTTCTATTTCCTTCTGCCAGTGCTTCGGAAAGTTTATTACGTAAACCGTTCCCGATTCCGAAGTCCATATAACTTAGCCATGTAAGCATAGAACTTAATGTAAGCCAAATACCATATTCAACAGGCCCTAAATAATTTAAAGTTAACGGAACCAGTAAAAGTGTAAATACAAAATTAAAACCGTTAAGAAAAAAAAGGATGATAATATTTTTCTTTGCTTTGCCGCTCCTGGTTTCTCCTTCAAACCTGAACAAATCCCTTATCTTATATGTAAATTTTTGCGCTATTGTTTTTATTATTCCCATTTAAGCCTGCGCCAGAGTTTGATAATAAAGTACATGCCGAATTTACTTAATACTTTTTTAATACGTGTTCTTGCAAGCCGCAAAAAAACAAACCAGGCTCCGTTAAGGTCCCAGTAATTATAAAGCTTAAGAGCTTTTTTTATTTCATGTATGCTTTCAATTTCCCGGTTCCATGAGGCTCCGCCGGCATTCATTATTACAACAGGCGCATCCGTTATATACGCAGAAATCTTTTCAACATTTTTATATTTACGGCTTATTCTGCAGTATAACTCAAAATCCATAGACAAGCGAAAGCCCTCGTTGTACAGGCCGATTTCATTATAAAGAGACTTCCTTATAAACATTGTCGGATGATTAAACTGTATGCCGTCTGTAACCGGGCAGGGTTTTGGTGCACGCCGGTTTGTTCCGTAAGTTTCATCAACAAAGTACACATCGCCATGTACTATTAAAATTTTTCTGTTATCGAATTCTTTAATTATCCTTGAAAAAACTCTCCCGTCGTAATATTCATCATCACTATTTAGAATTGCAATTATCTCACCGTCTACGGCATTAATTCCCTTGTTAAAAGCATCGGCAATTCCGTTATCTTTTTCGCAAATTATTTTAAGCTTATCCAACTGATTATTTTCGCCGTAAATATTTTTTATCTTTTCAATCGTATTATCGGAACTGTTGTTATCTACAATTATATGCTCAAACTCTTTGTATTCCTGAAGAAGAACAGAACGTATATTTTGCCCTATTGTTTTGCCGGAGTTAAATGTTGGAGTAATTACGGATATTTTCATTATATTATACGATGGTTTTGGTAAATCATTCTTTATTTTACCGCTTAAAGATAAAGATTATTTTAATTAAAATGGTAATTAGCCGCGGCACTAAAAACTAGAAAGATGAAAAAAATTGCAATCGACGCCAGGATGATATGTAATTCCGGCATAGGTACATATATTCAACAATTAATTTCCGCTATAAGAAATTCGTTTGAACTTATACTGCTGGGCGATAAAACAATGCTGCAATCTAATTATAATTTAAATAATATTTCGGTAATACAATGCAGTAGTAAAATTTACTCATCTAAAGAACAAATAGAATTATCTAGAAAAATTCCTCCCTGCGATTTATTCATCTCACCTCATTATAATATACCTTTATTGCAAATAAAAGCAAAAAAGAGATTGGTAATCATTCACGATGTTTATCATCTTGCATTTTATAACACTTTAAGCATTAAGCAAAAGTTTTATGCAAAATTGCTTATTAATTCTGCGGTAAAAATCAGCAGCCGCATAGTAACGGTTTCCAATTTTTCAAAATCCGAAATTATAAAATATACACATGCGAAAGAATCAAAAATTTCCGTAATTTATTTTGGAATCGATACGGCTCAATTTATTAAAGGAAATAATAGAGATGAACTAAAGCAAGCCGTCAGCCGGTATAATCTGCCGGAGAATTTTTTCCTGTTTGTAGGTAATATTAAGCCGCACAAGAATCTTTATAACCTATTGCTTGCTTTTAAGTTATTTCTAGAACAAAATAGGAATTATAAATTGGTTATTGTGGGGAAGAAAGAAGGCTTAATTACACAAGACAATAATATTTTCAAATTAATTAATTCAAATAAAAATCTTAGGGATAATGTTTTGTTTACCGGTTATGTAGATTACAAGGACTTAAATTATTTATACCGGGCTGCAAATGCGCTGGTTTTCCCTTCTTATTATGAAGGTTTCGGTATTCCGCCGCTTGAAGCAATGCTTGCGGGTTGCCCGGTTATTGCTTCAAATGCAGCTTCCGTACCGGAAGTTTGCGGCGATGCCGCTTTGTATTTTGATCCTGTTGATTATAAAAGTCTTTATGAGAAAATGCTGAAAATAATTTCTGATAATAAAGAAAGAGAAAGATTGATTGCTACCGGTCTTGAGAATTGTAAAAGATTTCCGTTCAGGGATTTTTCAATTAATTGGAATGAGCTAATCTTATGTATATAAGAATTTTATTTATATTTTTCTTTTATTAAAAATAAGGAAATTTAAATATAAAGACTTTGAAAACAGCTATAGTTCACGATTGGTTTGCCGGTTATGCCGGATCGGAAAGAGTTGTGGAATCTTTAACAAACATCTGGAAAGATGCGGATGTTTTTGTATTGTTCAATCTTTTAAGCGAAGAAGAACAAAAGATAGTTGTTAAGGATAAAATTCCCATCACTTCATTTTTACAAAACCGGAGATCTATTGTTACGAACCATAGAAAATATCTGCCTTTTTTCCCATACGCAATAGAGCAGTTTGATCTTTCAAAATATGATTTAATAATTTCCAGTTCTCATGCGGTAGCAAAAGGAGTCTTAACAAATTCAAGCCAGCTTCATATAAATTACTGCCATACACCAATCAGGTATGCATGGGATCTAACGCATCAATATTTACGCGAATCCAATTTATTGAAAGGCTTTAAAGGAACAATTGCAAAGGCAATCTTGCATTATATAAGAATGTGGGATGTTTCTGCTTCGAACAGAGTAGATCATTTTATAGCTAACTCAAATTATGTTGCCGGAAGGATTAAAAAAATATACGGAAGAGATTCATCGGTAATATATCCACCGGTGGATACAGAGAAGTTTCCGCTTGAAAATAATAAAGACGAATATTATTTGACTGCATCGCGTCTTGTGCCTTATAAAAGAATTGATATAATTGCACAAGCGTTTTCAAAAATACCGGATAAACATTTAATCATTATCGGAGAAGGACCCGAAGACAAAAAGATAAAAGCAAATTCTGCTTCTAATATAGAATTCCTTGGTTACCAGCCCCCGGAAAAGTTAAAAGAATTTATGCAAAAGGCTAAGGCATTTGTTTTTGCAGCCGAAGAAGATTTCGGGATAATGATTGTTGAGGCGCTCTCATGCGGAACCCCTGTAATTGCTTTTAACAAAGGCGGCGCATCGGAAACAATTATTGAAAACGAAACCGGGGTTCTTTTCAACGAACAGAAACCGGGTTCGATAATCGATGCTGTTAACAAATTTGAATTATCGAATACTTTTAATCCGGTAAAG
>JBJKSH010000232.1:0-34915 GCA_046704255.1 Ignavibacteriaceae bacterium
CTTTTTAAATCGACATGATTTACGGTTTTCACTTCTTTACTTTCGTTTTCATTTTGTGCCTCAACGGATAAATAACTAATTCCCAAAATTATAAGAAGGTTTATTATAATTAATTTCACTTCGTTCCTTTTTCATTTAAATAATTTTAATAGGAATGAATAATGTATAAATATTTGTTCCGTGTTTATTAAATATAACAAACATGCAACATGATGCAAAATCAATTGTTAATGAAATAAATAATTTGATATTCATACAATTTCCTAATATCTGTTCGAATATTTATTTTAAAATAAAAACCTAATAGCAAAGTATAATGAACAGCTAAAACATTTTTATCTCAATCTTACCGGCATTATGTTTTTTTCATATATTAAAACTTGTTTAATTTCCGGTTGTAATTTTTATTATGTTATATTTAGGAATCATCATAAAGGATAAACATTTTGTTAACTTTAAAAGTAAATGATGAAATTTCTCTTGCCGATTTAAAAGTAGAATCCGCCCAGGCATTGTTTAATTTAATTGAAACCAACAGGAGGTACCTTGGTAAATGGCTAAACTGGGTAGATGAAACTCGGACTATTGACGATACTATTTTATACATTCAAACCATATCCGATAACGATATTTTTAGTGCAAGATATGTCTTCGGTATTTATTATAAAAATAATCTTGCAGGCCTTGTAGATTTTCACCACGGAGACCGGTTCAACAGAAAAGTGGAAATTGGTTATTGGCTTGCGGAAGAATATCAAGGTAACGGAATAATAACTGATTCATGCAGGGCGCTTATTAAATATGCTTTTGAAAAAACTGAAATAAACCGCATCGTTATAAGATGTGCGGAATGCAATGATAAAAGCCGCGCTGTACCGCTTCGTTTAGATTTTAAATTTGAAGGCGTAGAACGGGAAGGCCAGTATTTAAACGGTGAATTCAGCAATATAATGGTCTATTCATTATTAAAAAAAGAATGGAAATAATTCCAAATTTTGAATATACCGCTTAATTAAAATATATTTGAAAGTTAATAATAACGGGATTACAGTAAAGACACACACAATGTGCTAATCTAAAAAACAGATTGTTATTTCTGCCTACCGGTTTAATTAACATCTGGAACGATCCTGAGAAATCTTTAAAAGGAAAAAATAATAATTTGCATCAATGCAAATGTGTAATTAATCATTTCAATAAAGAAGTAGTGCAAAATGGAAAAAACAAAAAAAATTTTATTATCCGAAAATGAAATACCGGATAAGTGGTATAATATTCAGGCAGATATGCCGAATCCGACTCTTCCCCCTTTACATCCCGGTACAAAACAGCCGATTGGACCGGAGGATCTAGCTCCAATCTTTCCAATGGAATTGATTAAACAGGAAGTTTCTAGAGAAAGATGGATCGACATTCCGGATGAAGTAAGAGATGTTTATAAAATGTGGCGGCCCTCTCCGCTGTACAGAGCTTATAACCTGGAAAAGATGCTGGATACTCCTGCAAAAATTTATTATAAATACGAAGGTGTAAGCCCGGCAGGTTCGCATAAACCCAATACCGCAGTTGCCCAGGCATATTATAATAAAAAAGAAGGTGTAAAAAAATTAACGACTGAAACCGGTGCCGGCCAGTGGGGTAGTGCTCTAAGCCTTGCCTGCAAGCTGTTTGGCATTGACCTTGAAGTATATATGGTTAAGGTAAGTTATGAGCAAAAACCTTACAGAAAATTTATGATGAATACCTGGGGTGCAAAAGTTTTTTCCTCGCCTTCCGTAAATACGGAATCCGGAAGAAAAGTGTTGGCAGAAAACCCGGACTCACCGGGCAGCCTGGGCATTGCTATTTCTGAAGCCGTAGAACGTGCCGCTACTAATGATGATATTAAATATTCTTTAGGCAGCGTTCTTAATCATGTATTGATGCATCAAACAGTTATAGGTCAGGAAGCAATTAAACAATTTGAAAAGACCGATGACTTTCCCGATATTGTTATCGGATGCTTCGGCGGCGGTTCCAACTTTGCCGGAATTTCATTCCCTTTCTTAAGATTAAACTTCAGGGAAGGGAAGAACATTAAATGTATTGCGGTAGAGCCTTCTTCATGCCCGAAACTGACTAAAGGTGAATTTAGATATGACTTTGGTGATACTGTCGGGCTTACTCCGCTTCTTCCGATGTATACTTTGGGACATACATTTGTTCCTGCTCCTATCCATGCAGGCGGCTTGCGTTACCACGGTGCAGGTGTTCTTGTTAGCCAGTTGTTAAAAGATAATTTAATTGAAGCCCAATCCCTGCATCAGCTTGAATGTTTTGATGCGGGAATAAAATTTTCCAGGACGGAAGGAATAATTCCCGCACCGGAATCTACCCATGCAATTGCTTATGCAATAAAGGAAGCCTTAAAAGCAAAGGAAGAAGGAACTGCTAAAACAATTCTGTTTAACCTAAGCGGGCATGGGCATTTTGATATGAGTGCTTATGATGCTTACTTTGCAGGAAAATTAGTTGAGCATCATTTAACAGATGAAGAGTTATATGCGGATTTAAAGAAACTTAATACTCCTAAAATATCCTAACTTTGCAAAGCAGGCAAAAAAAAAGATGTTATAAAAAACTTTAGATCGGTATGTTCTTTAATTCAAGTTTTAGTTCAATACATGCCGCGCAGAAGGTGTTCAATAATTGGAGGTTTCTATTCTCAGTACAATAAAAACCATTCTGCACGGCAAAAATATTTGTTATTTTATTATGCCTCTTATTTCACCTGCGGGGTGAGCTTTTGTATGAACCAATACATAAGCATCACCCTTTTCTATCCATGTTCTAAGACTGTCCAGATTTACATCTTTGTTAGTTATAACTCCTTTAGATAACAAACCGTTTATCATACCGGTGCCTTTACTCTTAAAAAGCCAAACTGCTATAGGTCCATCCTTACCCATTGGTGCATGATGAATATGAGCCATTATAACACCTTTAATTTTATAGACCCAAAGTTTATAATAAACTTTTTTCCCATTCTTACTAAAGTTAAAAGTTGCCTTACCATAAGCTTGGGTTTTAACCGGAGGAACAACATTCTTGCCGCTTAGCATTGCCGTATAATTATTTTTGTTTTTTTTAACGGTTTTGGAAGTATACTCTTTTGCAGGATATAAATTGGGAGTATTTGCGGGCGCAAAAGCAAAATCCGTAAAAAAAACTATCACAAAAACAGAAATCGAAAGAACAAATATCTTCTTCATCTAACAGCCTCCTTGTTTTAATATTATTTTAAGTTAATTTGAAACTACTAATTGATTATGTTTGTTTTTGTGATTTGGAAGATAATCGAAGGGTAAAAATTCCTAACCTCTGCCTTAGAACTTATAATTAAAAAAAATTGAAATGCTGTTATTTAATTTTCGTTAAAATTGATGTGAGAAATTTTATGACAGAAAATAAAATACGGGAAGTATTAAAGCTAAATGCAAACCCGAAGCAGGCAAAAATACTACAAAGATTTTTTAAAACCGGGCCCGGTGAATATGGTGAAGGCGATGTCTTTCTCGGAATAAAAGTACCTGTGATACGTAAAGTTGCAAAAAAGTTCAGGGAATTGGAATTAAGTAAGGTTAAAGCTCTACTAATGTCCGGCATACATGAAGAAAGATTAGCAGCTTTAATAATATTGATATTTCAGTTTGAAAAAGCCGGCGAAGTAAAGAAAGAAACTATATTCAAGTTATATTTAGAGAATACAAAATACATAAATAACTGGGACCTTGTGGATCTTTCCGCACCTCAAATTGTGGGTAGCTATTTATTAAACAGGGAAAAAATTCTTTTAGTTGAACTTGCAGAATCAAAAAGTGTTTGGGAAAGAAGGATTGCCGTACTTGCATCGTTTCAATTCATAAAAAACAATCAATACGATCTTACAATTCAATTAGCACAAAATCTTTTAAATGATGAGCATGATTTAATACATAAAGCAGTCGGCTGGATGTTAAGGGAAATTGGAAAAAGAGACATTTCGGTTGAAGAAAAATTTTTAACGGATTATTACAAACTTATGCCTCGTACAATGCTTAGATATGCAATTGAAAAATTCCCTGAAAAGAAAAGAAAAAATTATTTACTTGGTAAAGTTTAAACAGTTCGACAATTAAGACGTTTGATAAAAATTTAAATCTTAATTTCTTCGGTAAATGTTCATTTTGCCTGTTTATTACCGCATAAAAATTTTTACCTCGTGGCACATCATTTGACCACTAGAACCGGAAACCAAAACAAATCCAAATGAAACTTTTATGTTTAATATGTTTATCGTTATTAACGGTATTTACCATAAAGGCATATACTTTTGATGATTCAACAAAGGCAAAACATAATAATATAGAGCTGACAAAAACAATTAATATACAGGCTGCTGATTCAGCCTTAGTAAATAAAAATGACAGAAAAGATGTTTTTATTGACAATGACGGCGACGGAATTTGCGATAAAAGAGTTAGGGGAATGAGCTTTTCACGAAGTGATCAATTCTGGGAGAAATACAGGAAAAGACATCGCGGTAAATTCTATTTAAAAAATAACCGCGGCTACCGGAACGGCAAAAAATGACGGATAGTATAACAATAAGTTCGACAAAATTTTCGTATTATTCGACATATTCGTCGAATTATGTTTTATAACACATTAAAAACAGAGGAAAAAACAAGCTTTACCGCTGGTATATAAGTTGCAATTTTCTTATTATAATCGGGCGATGCAGGGATGCTGCCGAAGTAAGTTTTAAATGATAGCAAGAACTTAAAAAAGCAGCAGCGGTACGGGGATATAAGGCGGGGTAATTTCGAGTAATCTTCCTTTTAATAAAAGCCTTAAAGCTTTGACGGTTTAAGTTGTCAAAGCTTTTTTTTTAATCAATTTTTAATACCGTACTTTCTTAATTTATATCTTAAATTTCTTTCCGTAATTCCGAGCACCTTTCCTGCTTTGGTCTGGTTGCCGTTTGCTTGTTTAAGCGCATCAAAAATCAGTTTCTTTTCAAGTGCCTCAACCTGACCGGTAATATCCGTACTTTCCAATTCAGTTAAATTATTTTCTACAACAAGCTCTTTAACATTTATCGGAAGATCATTTAATGTAATAGTATTAGTGCGAGCCAGTACAACCGCTCTTTCTATTATATTTTCCAGTTCGCGTACGTTGCCGGGGTAATTATATTTAAGAAGCTGGCCGGCAGCTTCCTTGGAAATTTCCAATTTCTCTTTGCCGTTTTGCCGGCAATATTTTTCAATAAAAAAATCTATTAACGGAAGTACGTCTTCCTTTCTTTCTCTAAGCGGCGGAATTTTTATTGTAACAACATTTAGCCGGTAATATAAGTCTTCTCTAAAAGAGCCTTCCTTAATTTTTTCCTCCAAATCTCTGTTAGTTGCCGCAATTACTCTTACATCTATATTAATATAGTTCGTTGAGCCGACCCTTTCTATTTGCTGCTCCTGCAAAACTCTTAATAATTTAACTTGTGTGGAAGGAGGTATGTCTCCTATTTCATCAAGAAAAATTGTTCCGTTATTGGCAATCTCAAATCTTCCTTTTTTCATTTTGTCCGCACCCGTAAAAGAGCCCTTTTCGTGACCGAACAATTCACTTTCTATAAGATTAGCGGATAAGGCCGGAATATTTACTGTTATAAAAGGATTATCTTTTCTTTGACTTATGTAATGGATAGATTTTGCAAGAATTTCTTTGCCGGTTCCGCTTTCGCCCGTAATTAAAACAGTAGCCTTGCTTTCCGCAACCCTGGATGCCATACTAATTACGCTAGACATTTTTGGCGAATATGAAATTACCGATGAAATTTTATACCTATCCTGAAGCTGAGTCTTAAGCAGTTCGTTTTCGGATTTTAAATTCTTATGTTCAATTATTCTCTCCAGCAGAATATCAAGTTCGTCCAGGTTTACCGGTTTGGAAATGTAATCATCTGCGCCCATCCTCATTGCTTTAACCGCATTTTCAATTGTTCCGTAAGCGGTTATAATTGCAAAACTAATTTCGGGATTTATTTTTTTGATTTCTTCAAGTACTTCCAGGCCGGTTTTGTCTGGCATTTTAAAATCGGAAAGAATTATATCTATTAAATTTTCTTTAACTATATTTATTCCTTCTACACCGGAGCTTGCGGAAAAGATTTTAAATCCTTTCTTTCTTAAATAGCCGGTTAAAATATCTCTTTGAGATTTTTCATCGTCAATAATTAAAATTGAATTTTCTTTCATGCTGCCGGAATAATAATTTTAAATTTTGTACCTATGTTAACTTCGCTTTCAACTTCAATAGTTCCGTTATGCTGGCTTACAACTTTTTGAGCAATGCTAAGCCCAAGCCCGTTGCCGTCCTTTTTAGTGGTATAATATAAATCGAAAATTTTTTCCAGTTGATCTTTTGGAATTCCTTTGCCCGTATCTTTAATTTCGAAAACGACATTTTTACCCGTCATGTAATATTTTATGGTAATGCTGCCGTCTTCGCCGGCGGCATCCATTGCATTTTGAATTATGTTCATAAATGCCTGCTCCATTAATTCGGGATCAATTTTTATTTCAAACGAATTAGATGATAATTTTTCGAAACGGATTTTTTTTATGGCTGCCTGGGCTGTAAATAGCCGGTAAAGTTCTTCTATAAAGTTTTTAACATCAACTTTGTGTAATTGAATATCCAGAGGCCTGGCATAATTTAAAAATTGGCTTATTATTTTGTTTACCCTGGTAACTTCATCTTTTAGTACTTTAAGTATTGAATTATACTCTTCGATATCCTTACCGGGAGAAAATTCCTTGTTTAGCCTTTGTGCAATCATACCTATTGCATTTATGGGGTTTCTTATTTCATGTGCTACACCGGAAGCAAGTTCACCCATGGCAGAAAGTTTATCGCGCCTCTTTGCCTGTTCTTCCAGGTTCTTCCTTTGAGTAAAATCATTTATAACAAGTGTATAATTTTCTACCCGGTTTGTATCATTCTTATTCTGCGTTAGGCTCAATCTTAAAAAACGAGGCCGATCGTTTATTATAATTTCTTTTTGAATATCCGGAGTTTCTAAGCTGCTTCTATTTATTTCGCTAAGAAGAAATCCGAGTTTGCCGTTCAGTATTGCATTCAGTTTCTTACCAATCGCTTCATTGCTTTTTATATTAAACAATTCTTCCGCAGCTTTATTGAACAGCGTAATTATAAAATCCATATTAATAACAATTACGGCATCGCCCATGTTTTGAAGAACGGTACCGGCAAAAGTTTTAAAATTACTAAACTCCCTGGATACGGCTTTAAGATTTTGAGAGGTAAAAATAATGCTTAATATTATAACGGAAAATAAAGCAAGCAAAAAAGAAATAATTACAATTCTCCGGTACATTCTTGTTTCAACATTTTGAACATCGTCCAGCGAAATACCCATTCTATACAGTCCGACTGTTTCATTCTCATCAACCAAACGTTTGACAACTTCGAAAACATTGTGGTCTTTAAAATTTGTTATGCGTGTAAAAATTGAATCCGTTCTCATTGCTTCTTCAAGAAACGGATCGCTTTCAATCGTATTCATTGAATGAACGGAAGGGCTGGCTGCAAGTATGCCTGCAGAATCCTGCAAAACTATGTATTCAATTCCTCCGCTGCCTGCAATGTCTCTTATAATTCTTCCGATGCCGATTTTTCTTCTAAAGTCCTGCAGTTCTTTTGCATTGAGATTAATAACTATAGCACCTCTGTTTCCGGAACGTGCAACAGCAACTGCAAAGCGTTCTTCACTGCTGTATTGTGCAGGCCGAATTCCTAAAATCAACCGGCTGGTTTTTCCTGTTAAGATAGGTTTTAATTCCCGGTATCTGTTAACAAGCCCTTCGGGATGTTCATGCCCGGGCACCGGAACCATGTTGGTCATAATTCTGTTGCCTTGTCTGTCAAAAATATTTATTCTGTAAAGATTATTCTCGTTTCCTATTTGAATTATTTTTTCCTTTGTAAGAAGGTTAAGGCTGTCAAGAGTTTGTATAAACCGGGCATTATCCAATAGCCGCTGCGTAAGCAGGTTCTCAATTTCAAAACTAGAATTAAGAGTGTTTATACTGCTCATGGAAATTGTTTCAATTAAAGAGGATGATTGCTCGGAGAGAAGGCGGAAGATTTCTTTTTTACTTTCCGTCAGCTCAAAAAAAGCGGATGTTATCATTACTATTATAATAATAACTGCTATTGTAATTACAACCTTAGGTTGAAATTTATTTTTCATCTGAATACTTATCGACTTTTATGTCGATAATTCCCGTCTTTTATGTCGAAATAAATTCTCTTAAATATTCACCCTTTAAAAATAATGCAAATATTAATCGTTTTCTAATGGCATAATGGTTGTTTTCTTATGATCGAAATAACAAATAAACAAAGGGTGATAATATGAAAAACAAACTAAAAATATCCTTTATACCGGGTTTATTAATATTGCTTGGATTTTTTTTAATAAGCAATATTTCTTGTGCACAGCAAAAACAAGTAAGCAAAGCTGCTAAAAGCAATGCAGGCGTAAATGGAACCGGCAGATATTATTTCGGTTTCGATTCTGATAACGACGGAATTCCAAACTGCCTGGACCCGGATTATGTTAGGCCCATGGACGGAAGCGGAAGAAAATTTATGCGCGGCGGTTCTTCATTTAGAAGCGGGCGCGGCGGTTACGGCCCGGGTAACGGAACCGGTAACGCGGGTGTTCGCCCTAATAACGGAACAGGCTATGGTTCCGGCTCAGTTATTAGAACCGGAGTTTGCGACGGTACCGGCCCCAAGGGAAATGCCAGAAGAGGCGGCAGAAGATAAGTTAATTCGCATTAATAACGGCAGCTTTTTATGCTGCCGTTTTTATAAAAGCCCTCCTGATTTTTACTTTACAATAAATTTATTTAAAATTATTTTACATCCTACTAATTATCATTTAAAGGAATTAAATTATGGAACGTTTAAATATTCCATCGGGTGCGGTGTGGGAGGATAAAATCGGTTATTCAAGAGCAGTACGAATTGGGAATATTGTGGAGGTTTCCGGGACTGCTGCCGTAGACGGTGATAAAATTATAGGTAAAAATAATACTTATGAACAAACTGTTTTTATTATTCAAAAAATAAAATTGGCTTTGGAAAAAGCAGGTGCGGAATTAAAGAACGTAATAAGGACCAGAATATTTGTAACGGATATTTCCAGGTGGCAAGAAATAGCAAAGGCTCACAATGAATTTTTTCATGACATAAAACCTGCGACTTCCATGGTAGAAGTAAAAGCATTAATTAATCCGGGTTTATTACTTGAAATAGAGGCTACAGCAATATTATCTGAAAATTATTAATTTTTTTAATTACTCAATAAATTTAAATTTCAATTTAATTACAGGCGAAATATGAAAAGTGAGCACTCCAAAACCGGAACCTGCCTTGTTTGCAAAAAAATTAAAAATTTTTCCGAATTAATGCCCGCAGTTTCAATAAGGGATAATATTTCCGAACTTATAAAGAATGACGGCTATGAATTTGATCCCGGCGGATATGTTTGCCTGGATGATTTAAATAAATACAGAGGCATTTATGTTAAAAAAATAATGGAGGATGAAAAAGGTTCTCTTTCTTCTTTTGATAAAGAAGTTTTAGACAGCATAACCGAAAAAGATATTTTAAGTAAAAATATAAGTGCGGATATAGACAGCAAATTAACTTTCGGGGAAAGATTATCCGATAAGCTTGCAGAGTTTGGCGGCAGCTGGACTTTTATAGTATTGTTTGCTTCGTTCCTAGTTATCTGGATGTTGATAAATATTATTGTACTATCGTTGCATCCCTTTGACCCTTATCCTTTTATACTTTTGAATTTAATATTATCTTGTCTTGCTGCAATTCAGGCGCCTATTATAATGATGAGCCAGAACCGCCAAGAAGATAAAGACCGGCTTAGAGCGCAGCATGATTACCAGGTAAACCTTAAAGCTGAAATTGAAATAAGACAAATAAACGATAAGATTGATCATTTGTTAATGCAGCACGGACAAAAAATGCTTGAGATTCAACAGATTCAAATTGAACTGATGGAAGAAATATCCGGCAAGCTTAAATCGAAATGATTTCGATTTTTTATTCTGAGAAAATATTTTAATTTACTACCCGAAATTTTATAAATATGAAAACATGGCTCCAATAAAAAACATAATACACCCGGGAACAAAAATCGGGCATATACATTTAACAGTTTCAAACCTTGAAAAATCTATAATGTTTTACAGGGATTTGTTAGGATTCGAAATTACATCAACCTTTGGAGACTCCGCAGTATTTCTATCTGCGGGTGGTTATCATCATCATATTGCACTTAATACATGGAACGGGCAAAACGCTACACCGCCTCCTGAAGGGCATACCGGGCTTTATCATTTCGGAATACTTTATCCTAACAGGCATGAGCTGGCACTTGTCTTAAAAAGATTATTCGAAATAAATTATCCCATTGCCGGTGCTTCGGACCACGGCGTAACGGAATCTGTTTATATTACAGATCCCGACGGGAACGGCGTTGAACTTTATGTAGATCGCCCCCTTGACCAATGGCCGATTGACGAAGAGGGGCATTTGCAAATGACAACTAAACATCTGGATATCTTAGATTTGCTTTCCGAATTAGACGATTAAACCGGATTATTTAAGCTTTACTAAATATTTCTTTTGAAATTGGCAATATAATATTTTAATTTACGTAAGTAATTACATAAGTAGTTATATAAAAATGAAGACACAAATAGATATTATTCAGCAGCTTGGAGAAATTGCTTTAGGGAGCAGATTAAAAAGATTAAGCGATCTTTTTATGCATGATGTAGCTTTAATATATAAAAAATTAGATATCGATTTTGAGCCCCGCTGGTTCGCATTTACCAGTTACTTGTATAATTATGGAGATACCTCAATACTGGAACTGGCAGATTCATTAAAATTTTCACATCCCGCCGTTGTTCAATTTGCAGATCAGATGTTAAGGAAAAAACTTGTGGAAGCATACAAAGATAAAAACGATAAACGAAAGCGGATGATTAAACTAAGCGATAAGGGAAAACAATTGTTTGAATCTATGAATCCGCTGTTTGAAGAAATTAAAACATCAGTGAATGAAGTTATTCAAGCCTCCGGTTATGATTTTTTACATGTAGTTGAATCTGTTGAAAAAGTATTGAATGAAAAAAGTATATTCGAACGGACAATTATAAAATCAAAACAAAGGCTTTTAAGCTCTGTAAATATCCTGAGATATTCACCCAAATATAAAGAAGATTTTAAAAAGCTAAACTATGAGTGGCTTGAAAAATATTTTACCGTAGAACCTAAAGATGAACAAATATTATCTAACCCGGAAGAAATTATAAAAAACGGGGGGGAAATATTTTTTGCTTTTTCGGGTAATGAAATTGCAGGGACGTGTGCAGCAATAAAAACAGATGACAGAACATTCGAACTTGCCAAGATGGCTGTTACTGAAAAAGCACAGGGAAAACAGATTGGTAAAAAACTTGCTTTAGCTGTAATTGGTTTTGCATATTCCCGTAATGCGGCATCGGTTATTTTATTTACTAATAGAAAATTACAAACAGCTATTAATTTGTATGAAAGTCTCGGATTCAAATCTGTACCTGCAGAAGAAAAATCCTTATACCGGCGCGAAACGTTTAAGATGAGATTAGACCTCAAAGAATAAATAAAGTTCAAGATTAAGCCTGCCCGGCGAAGTCTTGACGAAACCGGATTTATCATCACATTGACATACGTTAAATTTAATTCAAGTTAACCGGAAGTTGATTTTAGTAAGCTTCTATAATGTTTAATTATAACTTAGATCATAACTCAATTAATTTATCTTTTTTATTTTTATATAAGTTATCTGGTAATTACTTTTAAAATGAAAAGGTAGGTGATGGAATAAATGATTAATGTAATGAGTTTTTCAGGAAGTCTAAGGAAAGCTTCTTATAATACAGGATTGCTTCGTGCTGCAAAGGAAGTCTTGCCTGAAAATATGACTCTTGAGATTTTTGATCTTTTATCGATCCCGCTTTTTAACCAGGACTTTGAGAGCAATCCGCCGGAACCGGTTATAATATTTAAGGAAAAAATAAGAACAGCCGATGCATTGCTTATAGCAGTCCCGGAGTATAATTATTCAATTGCAGGTGTTTTAAAAAATGCAATGGATTGGGCTTCAAGGCCGGCAAAAGATTCGCCTTTAAATGGGAAACCATTTGCAATGATGGGTGCCGGTGGCGGACTTGGAACTGCAAGAGCGCAATATCATTTTAGGCAGCTCGCTGTTTATACAAATATGTTTACTTTTAATAAACCGGAGTTATTTGTACCTCGCGCTTTTGAGAAGTTTGATAATGAGGGTAACTTACTGGATGAATCGATAAAAGAAAGGATTAAAATTCTTCTTGAAACACTTGCAGATTGGACAAATAAATTTAAGGCGTAGAATTTAACGGGATTTATTTTTCCAATAAAAGTAAACCGGCAAACCCAATCCCAGCATAATTATGCCTGCAATTGCCTGTTCCGGCTTTTCAATTAAAGTATTTATTACAAACCATATTGAAACGGCAATAAAAAATAATGGTGTTACAGGATAACCCAATGTTTTGTAATCCCTTTTTACGTCCTTTAGTTTCTTCCTAAATATAAAAACAGTAATAGCTGCAAGTGCAAAGAAAATCCAATCGGTAAATACTACATACGAAATTAAATTTTCAAAGGTTCCCCAAAACAACACAAGTATAACCGCCCAAATAGATTGAAAAATAATTGCATTGTAAGGGGTATTATATTTCGGATGAATTAAACTAACCCGATTAAAAAATATTCCGTCTTTTGCCATAGCAAAATAAATTCTTGGCGCTGTTAAAGTATAAATTCCCGCCGTACCGAAGGTGGAAATAAAAATAGCCATAGCAATAAAGCCGCCGCCTACCGGGCCGAGGACTGTTTTAACCGCATCTGCTGCAATACTTGGCGATGATGCAATTGCAGACGGAGAAAGAAGAAACATGTATGCAATATTTACAGTTATATAAACAGCAGTTACAAGAATGGCCGCAATTATCATAGCTATGGGGACATCCCGTTTTGCATTTTTCGCTTCACCTGCAGTATATGTTGCATGCTGCCAACCCCCGTATGACCATAGAACACCAACCATAGCAATGCCTATTCCCGACCATCCGCTGCCGGAGTTTAATAATGAAACTGAAAAATTTGTAATATGACTGCTGCCGAGAATAAAACCAATCAGAATTACGCCTAATATTCCCAGTAATTTTAATACAGTAAATAAGTCGCTGAAAATACCGCCAATCTTTACACCGTAAACATTTATAACGGTAAGTATAAAAATTCCGGTAACGGCAGCAATTTTAATCCCGGTAGGATTAAGGTGAATAAAATATCCCAGGTAAGTTGCAAACGCAACGCTAAGTGCGGCAATTCCACCGGTATTAACAACAAGGTAATATGCCCAGCCGTATAAAAAGCCGGCAAGTTTTCCGTAGCCTTCGGAAAGAAAAACATAAACTCCACCTGCTTCCGGCATTAAAGAACCGAGTTCCGCAAATGTTAATGCGCCGCAGAGTGCTAACAGACCACCTAAAAGCCAGACAAATATAATTAACGCAGGGGAAGGCAGTGCCTTTGCAATAATGGAAGGAGTTAAAAATATTCCAGATCCAATCATTGCTCCTGTTGCTATCATTGTAAGATCAAACCGGGAAAGTTCCTTCTTTAGTTGAGGCATGCTATGTTATTTTATTTTTTTATTTTAAAATAAATTAAAATTTTTATCTAAAAGAATATTGGAGTAGTGGAATGATGGAATAAAAATTAATTTCTCCTTTGTTTGCACATTACTCAATAATTCCATCACTCCGTAACTCCGAGGTTATTACTTAAGATAAAAACCTGCGGACAGCCAGCCGCACCAATGCTTTAAGGAAAACGGCGCAGTTGTTCCAAGGTTCGTATGTTTAATAGGTATAACGCCTTCAGTCCACGTATCAGAATATTTAAACAATTCTCCGCTTAAGTTTTTATTGCTTATATCCTTTATAATTTTTGATGTTACTAATAATCCGAACGGGACGGAAAATTTTCCGCACCAAACAGGGCTTGGCGGGTTGTCTGTTGCCTTTCCCCAAAGTTCTTTAGTAAGATTTTTTATTTTATCGTTGGTTAACAAGCCGTTAAAGGTTTCTTTGGCAATTCTTAAATCGTTAGCAGTAGCTTCAGCATGGGCTTTTTTATCTTCACCGTAAGGAATATTATCGAAGTCCCTGCCGTAATGGTCTGCATCTGTAGATATTAAAAAGAAGATGTCTTTTCCTAATTTCAAATTATGTTTCTTAATATAACCGGAAATTATTCCGGCAAGTTCTTCGCTTACAGATTCCATTCTTTCAAAAGACATTTCGGTTACCATAATCGGTGTAATCTTAATATCCCTGTTATAGTATTGAAGAAACGGGACGAGTGCTTCTATCGAATGTTCAATGTCCTGAGCCTTATCGCTTACCATAAAATCTTTCGGATTCAGTTTTTGTTTTATAATATTTCTTAAAGGAGAAATACCAACATTGCCATAAGGGCCGTGCCAGTATTTGTAGACATCAAAAATTAATAAGTTTTTAGAGTCGTTCATAGCTTTTCTTACGGTGCCGTGTGTTACTCCGAATATTAAAACTTCCTTTGACTTAATTAATTTATAAAGCGGATAATACACACTGCCTGCATACAAGTAATCATCATGCGGCGATATGGCTGCAACAAGATTCTTAGAAGAGAACTCCTTACCCTGCGCATGCGATGATAAATAATTCATCAGCAAATCCATTTCATCCGCATGCCAGCAGAATCCTACGGGATCTCGGATTGGTCTTACTTCCTGCGCCATAGATGTACCTGTAAATTGAATAGAAAAAATGAAAACTATTAAAACAATATAATTTAAAAATTTTTTCATTTTATTATCCCTTTAATTTTGAAATTAAATTAATTTCTCACCTTACGCAAAAGATATTCTTTGGAATGATGGAATGTTGGGATAATGGAGTAACTTGGTCCAATCCATTACTCCACTAATACATTATTCCGAATGTCTGCGTAACATAAGTTAATATGTTAAACCATATCCGTAAGGAAGTAGAGGATTATAATTTTTGTCTCCATAATTTATGGGAATTTGTTTCATATTTCTCGGCCATGACTGGGAAAGCTTTCCCGTCGGTTTGTAACTTCCGAACAGCACATCGGCAATACCTTCACCTTCCGTGCCCGGAAGCCATGCAGCAATAAACGCATCTGAAATTTTTAAAGCTTTATTTATTATCATCGGCCTTCCGGAAATTAAAATAACTATAACCGGTATTCCTTTGTTTTTTACTTTTTCTAAAAGCGATTCATCGTTGGATGATAATGAAAGATTGTTGCTGTCGCCTCTCTTTTCTGCATACGGCATTTCACCAACTACAACAACTGCAGCATTTGCACCTTTAATGTTCAAACCGTTTTTAGAATAAATAACTTTTGTCCCTTTTGAAACTTCTTGTTTTATGCCCTGCAAAATAGTAGTACCGCCCGGAGTAACATTACCGCTTTCTCCCTGCCAGCTTATAGTCCAGCCGCCGCATTGAACACCGAGATCATTGGCCTTCTCTCCTACAACAGCAAGGGTTTCTATATTTTTTGATAAAGGAAGAATTTTATTTTCATTCTTTAATAAAACCAAAGACTGTCTAACACACTCTCTTGCAACTTGCCTGTGTTCTTTACTGCCGACAAGTGAGGTATATTTTCTATCCGTAAACGGATGTTTAAAGACGTCTGTTTCTAGTTTTACAGTTAAAATTCTCCTTACCGCATCATCAATTCTAGACTCCGGAATCTTGCCTTCCTTTACCAACTGCTTAAGGTCTTTTATAAATTCTACATAATTGTTTTTTTTACCGGGCCCGTTGGGAATCATTATCATGTCAAGGCCTGCGTTTATAGATTTCTCAATGTCTTCCTTGTAATTTTTTCCTAATTGATCTATTGCCGCCCAATCCGATATTAAAAATCCTTTAAAACCTAGTTCATCTTTTAAAACGTCAGTCAACAAATATTTATTTTCCGACATCTTAACGCCGTTCCAACTGCTGTATGATACCATAATTGTTTTTACTCCGGCTTTTATTGCAGCAATATAACCGGGCAAATGAATTTTTCTTAGCACTGCCTCGCTGCATACGGTGTTGCCCTGATCAATTCCGTCTTTTGTTCCCCCGTCTCCTACAAAATGCTTTGCACATGCCAGCCTGGATGTTGTGGAATTTAAGTTTGTCCCTTGCATTCCTTTTATAAAAGCAGCGCCCATCTCGGAAACAAGTTGCGGAGTTTCGCCGTAGCTTTCATAGGTCCTTCCCCATCTAATGTCTCTTGCTACTGCAATGCATGGAGCAAAGTCCCAGTTTATTCCTGTACCGGTCATTTCTTCCGCAGTAACCCGGCCTTCCTCCATAACTAGTTTCGGATTTCTTGTGCAGCCCATTCCGATATTATGCGGAAATATAACTGCGCCTTTAACATTGTTATGCCCATGCACTGCGTCTATACCGTATAGAATCGGAATTTTTAATCTTGTCTTTAAAGCATAAGCCTGAAGCGAGTCATAAAAATTTGCCCAGCCTGCAGCAGTCTCATTTTTTATTTCCGAATCCCCGCCGCTTAGAATTGAACCCAAATAATATTTTGTAATATCATTAGGATTTTTTAACCCATGGCTATCCACCTGAACCATCTGGCCGATCTTTTCATCTAAAGTCATTAACTTAAGAAGAGAATCTGCATTGGCATTGATTATTTCATTTTTTGTGTTTGCTGAATTTCTACTAAGTTTGTTTATTCCGGCTTCAAATAAGACAAAAAAGAATAAGGCTGCAACTGTAAATAAAAATACCTTTTTAATTTGTTTCATTAATGTCCTGTAAAATTGTGATTAAAATTATTTGGACACGTTTGCAAATATTTTAGTTATACATTTTATCTTAAACTTATTAGATTAAGATAAAGAATAAGAGCAAGATTAAGAATTTTCTTCCATACTAAGTTATTTGAAATTTTTATTTCAAAGTTACTATATGTTTTAATCGAATGTCTTTTGAAGATGAACCTACAAGCAATTCATATTTCCCGGAACTGACCTGCCAGTTGTGTGTATCCGGATCAAAATACTTGAAATCATCTTTTGTTAACTTAAATTTTACCAGCTTAATTTCACCGGGATTTAATACTACCCTGTCAAACCTTTTTAATTCTTTTGGAGCCATTTCTATAGTAGGATTTATATCGTGAATATACAATTGAGGGATTTCCGTTCCTTTAACCTTACCGGTATTTTTAATATAGAACGATACTAAATACTTGCTCCCTAAAGTTTTAACATTGATATTGCTGAACTTAAATTTGGTATATGATAAGCCGTAACCGAAGGGAAAAAGAGGTTTAATATTGTTTTTATCGAAATACCTGTAGCCAACAAAAATGCCGTCGCTGTATACGGAAACACTATCCAGCTTATGATATGAATTATAAGCAGAACAATCCTCCCATCTTTTAGGGAATGTAATGGGAAGTTTGCCCGAGGGATTAAGTTTACCTGTAAGTACATCGGTAATTGCATTTCCGGTTTCATCTCCTCCGAACCATGATTCGACAACTGCTTTAACATTATCAATCCAGCCGCTCATCAAAACCGGCGCGCCGCTGGTTATAACTACAATTGTATTTTTATTAACAGCGGCAATATTTTTTATTAATTGATCCTGATCTCCCGGTAATTTAAGATTCGGCCTGTCAAAGCCTTCGCTTTCAAAATGGTTTGAAGTGCCCACAAATAAGATTGCCGCATCCGAATTCTTTGCGGCAGCAACCGCATTTTGCATAAGCCTGCTTCCCGGAAGGAACCATCCCAGCTTTACGGTTGCGCCTCCTGTATTTTCGTAGTACTCTAATTTAATTTTATATAACTGATCTTTTTCAAAATGAATTTTATAAGTATTAAGCGTTGCGGAATGATCATGCCAATCGTTTATTACAAGTTTATCATTAATAAATAATCTGGCGCCGTCATCGCTTGTAACACCTATAATAAAGTTTCCGGTCTTTGGTGCTTTTAATTCGCCTGTCCATCTGATAGAAAAATCATCGGTCGGAAAATCCGGTAGAGGTGATCCGTCTCCCCAGTTAAAATTTACATCTTTATCTATTCTTATTACAGCCGGTTTGCCCTCTAGATTCTTGTTTTTAAAATATTCGCCCGTAAGTCCGTTTTCATTTTTGCCCGTCCGTAATAAATACTTTTCATCCACCGGCTCCATATCGCCTTCCAATTCGGTTCCCCTTGCAAAATTTATTTTTATATTTTTAGGAAGTTTATTCTTTAATGCTTCCAGCGGACTAACGGAATAAACCGGCGTAACCATGGAACTTCCACCACCTCCGGTTCTTGCAACGGAAGCATTTGGGCCTATTACAGCAACTGATTTTATCTTCTCTAAATTCAGCGGCAAAGCATCGTTTGCATTCTTAAGAAGAACAATGCCTTCAACTGCGGCTTTATATGCAACTTCCTGATGTTCTTTTGTGTTGATTAAATTATTATCCGGTGAATACTGGTGCTCGAACAAACCAAGCTTGAACATAACGGTTAAGATTCTGCTGATTTTATCATCAATAGTTTTAATACTTACTTTGCCCGACATAACAGCGTCATTTAAAGTTTGAGGATTCAAATATTTACCGGTAGGCATTTCAAGGTCTAATCCGTTTTGAGCAGTTTCAATAGTGCTGTGTACAGCGCCCCAATCAGACATTACAAGGCCCTTAAATCCCCAATCATCCTTTAATATTTTATTTAAAAGATAATGATTCTCGCTGCAGTAAGTTCCGTTCACTTTATTATAAGCGGCCATAACACAAAGTACTCCTGCTTCCTTAACGGCAGCTTTGAATGCCGGGAGATAAATTTCGTGCAGAGCCCTCTCGCTTATTTTTTCATTAACAAAATCTCTTTCATATTCCTGGTTGTTTGCATCAAAGTGTTTTACTGTAGCAGCAACACCTTGGCTTTGAACTCCTTTAATATAACTTACGGCCATTCTTGAATCGAGGTAAGGATCTTCTCCATAACTTTCAAAATCTCTTCCACCCATGGGAATTCTTACAATATTAACCATCGGGCCTAAAATTACATCTCTGCCTTTGCCTTTTAATTCCTGCCCAATTGCTTCTCCAACTTTATAAATTAAAGAAGTATCCCAGGTAGAAGCAAGGCAGGTGCCGGAAGGAAATGCGGTTGATTTTCCCCATCTTACTCCAAGCGGCCCGTCGGACATTCTTAACTCCGGGATGCC
The DNA here is from genome assembly GCA_046704255.1 of Ignavibacteriaceae bacterium. Taxonomy (GTDB): domain Bacteria; phylum Bacteroidota; class Ignavibacteria; order Ignavibacteriales; family Ignavibacteriaceae; genus FEN-1297. The sequence goes on from JBJKSH010000232.1 coordinate 19,518, forward strand.
TAGTCTTTTGATTGGCTTTGTTGCAAAACCGGTACCGCCAAGCATATTAAGTTTTTCTTTAAGAGTCATCCTGGAAAGTAAATCTTTTACCCTTTGCTCTACAGGTAATTTGGCGTTTTTATAAGGCGCCGATTCCTGTGCTTTTATTTTTGTCTGCATGATTATTACGGCAATTAAAAAAACAAACGGAAAGAATTTATTCATTAAATTTCTCCTTATGATAAGGATTAATTCTTTATTTTTACCTTTAACATTGAGATCTTTTGGCCAAACAAAATTACAACATTTGAGAGCTAATTTTTAGTTAAACCGGAAATTATTTTTTATGAATTAGGAGGGTTTAAATGTACAAAATATTTTTCTTCTTAGCAGCAATTGTACTTGTAATAGCACCAACCGGTTTACCGTTATCCCAAAACAAAATACTGCAGAGAAAACCTTTGATTGTTTTTCATATCGATCTTAATTCGGCTGTATTAAAGGAAAGTTATCTAAAAAAATGGCTTAGGAAAATTTCAGCTATGGGTTATAACGCAATACTATGGGAAGTTGAGGGAAAAATAAAATGGAAAACCTGCCCTGAATGTGTTGACAAAGATGCATTTTCAAAAAAAGAATTTAAAGATATTCTAAGGTATGCAGACTCGCTTGAGTTGCAAGCCATCCCTTTACTTCAAACCTTAGGCCATGCGGAATATGTTTTGCGGCATAGAAAATATTTTTCATTTAGAGAAGATCCAAAGAGATATGATTGTTATGCTGCTTGTAAACCAGAAGTAATAGAATTCATAAAAAAATGGATCAAAGAATATTCGGACTTATTCGGTAAAGTAAAATATTTTCATTTAGGCGGCGACGAAGCTTACGTGTTTGCTTCTAGTCCATTATGTTCCCGGGAAGCAAAGAAAATTGGTAAAGGAAGACTTTATGCCCAATACATGAAAGATATTGCCGGCGGCTTAATAAGGAGAAATATTCGTCCATGTATTTGGAGCGACATGATAATGCATTATACGGATGCATTACCTGTACTTCCTAAAAGTTTTGTTATATGGGATTGGAATTATTGGGATGGTGATGGTATTCCTAAAAAAGTTCGTATATGGGAAAAGGAAGATATGCTAGCCAAAAATCAATTAGGTAAAAAAATAATAAAGGAATTTCCGGAAATTATAGATGAAAAAGGAAACCTGAGAGCATTTTATACAAGTGATGTATTAAAACATAAGGGCTTTGATGTTGTCCTTTGCAGTGCTTCAAGATCCTACGGCGATGGGGTATTTGCAGTAATTCAAAAAGTTCATGCTTCAAATATAATTGGTGCGGCAAAAAAAGTTGTTAAAGATTCTTTGCTTGGTAACTGCGTAACTAGCTGGGCAGTTAGAGTTCCTAATTACGAAACTCAAGCAGTTCTTATATATCTTGCCCCGTTAACAATTAAGCAAAGTAACCTTTCGCACAATGAATTAATTTCCAAAAGCCTGGAGTTTAATTTAGGTATTAGCGATGTAAAACTTTTTAATGCCTTAGATAATATCGGTTATGCTTTCCCGTTTGTTAATAAGGTATCAACCGGTATTATGTGGACGGGCATGAAGGATTCACGTCCTGCACCTCCCGGATATATAAAGGATTTAATTGCCGGCTGGAAAAATAATAACGGCGGCAAACAGTGGCAAGAAAATGTAATCTTGATTAGAAATGCACCCGGAATTATTTTAAAGGGTATAAATGAATTTAACAAATTTATCCCACAGGCAAAAAAAGGTTCGGATTATCTTTATGCATGGGAAAGAGCAGGGTATTTTCAATATTGGGGTACCGTAATTGCCGGCAATATTGTTAATAGTACACCGGGGATTTTAAAATTAAATTCTAATGAAATAATTGAGCTTCTAAAAAATATAAAATCCGATTATAACCAATGGGCAAATTACTGGCTGACTTCAAATTCGGCAGAACAAAATACCGGGCTTATTTACAATGCAATAATAAATTTCTTTTCCAAAAGCTGAAAAATATTTTTGTAAAAAAACCGACGCTATGCCGGCAAAAAAAATGTATTTAGTTTTTAACCGGGAAAATAATACTAACCGTAGTTCCGTCTGTTCCGCTTTTTATACTCATTCTTCCGTTTAACTTTTCAATTATTCTTCTGGAAATAACAAGGCCTAAACCTATGCCTTCGAATTTTCTGTCGAGCCCCTCGCTAATTTGACGGAATTCCTTAAACAGCATTTCTTCTTTTTCTTTTTGAATACCAATGCCGGTATCTTTTATTTGAATTATTGCTTCATTCCTTCCTTCGTTTTCATTTTTAAAAGAAGATACATCCACACCGCCTTGATTTGTAAACTTTACGGCATTATCAATTACATTATCAAGAACATCTCTTAATAAAATTCTATCCGTATTGGCAATTAAGGGTTCAACGTCCAGCTTAATTCTTAAGTATAAACCTTTTTGTTCGGCTACACTTAAATATGATTCGGCAACATGTTTAAGAATGTCGGATAAATTATAAGCTTCAAAGTAAGGGATAAAATTTTTCGCTTCCAGGTAAGTTAAGTTCAGGAACAAATTGATCATTCTTAGCAACCTCTTGCCGTCGTTGTAAATTACATCAATGTCCGAAAGCAGGTCCGGGTTATCTGTTTTTTCTTTAATTATTTCTGTATAGCCGAGTATGCTTTGCAAAGGAGTTCGCATTTCGTGACTCATATTGGCAAGGATAATTTCTTTAAGCTTGTTTATATCACCTGCTTTTTTATTGGCTTCCATTAATTGATTTTCAATTTCAACTCTTTCCGTTACGTCCCTGGAAACCGAAATTATTTCTCTTTCTTCATTAGTAACGGAACTAGCCGGAAGCATTTTTGCCGTGCTTTCAAACCACCTGTATTTTCCCCTGGAATTTAAAATACGAAACCTTGCCTTGTAATGAACTCCGTCCACCATTGTAGATATGCCGTTTCTAATTCTATCCACGTCGCCGGGATGGATAAAGTTATAGACATCATCAAAAGTAAGTTCGCCGGGTTTATAGCCCAGCAGCCTTAAAGAAGCGGGAGAAGCATAAGTAATTTGCCCCGTCATTTTGTGCCGCAATATTAAATCGGTTGAATTGCCCGCAATAATTTTATAATTATTAAGGCTTTCTTCCAGCAGCCTTACCGCAAGTTTTTTTTCGGAAATATCAATTATCATAATTATCAGCATATACCCATTGGTGCTTTTTATAGGCTGGATGTATAATTCAACATCGATAATTCTATTTCCGCTTGCAATGTGTCTAGCTTCAAAACGGTTGTAACGATCTTCTTTAACAACTTTGAATATTTTGTCGGAAATTTCAATGTCGGTTGATGGATATAAATGATAGAAGCAAAGTTTTAAAAATTCATCGCGGGAATATCCATACAACCGCATTGCACCTTCGTTCACCTGTAAAATTTTTTGCGTCATTTTGTCCGCTATAATAATAGGTACAAAATGGGTTAGAAATGCCTGCCGGAAAAAAAATGAAGTTAAGGTTACTTTGTCTGGGTCTGAGTGTAAAAGGGAAATCGGAGTGATAATTGCATAAAAGAAATATTCTCCGTTTTCAACAACACTTGAAAAAATTATTTCCGAAATTTGTTCTTTGCCGTCTTTCCTGTTTATAGTAGTAACAATTTTTCCGCCGCTTTTTGAATGAGTAACCGCATAGAGTTCATTTTTATTAAACTTAGGACAAATTTCCATGAGGCTTTTACCAAGCAGTTCATCCTCGGAATATAAAAATTCTTTTTCTGCAGAAAGATTTACGGAATGGAAGGTTACGTTATCGTATCTTAAAATCCATACGGGGAAAGGTAATGTATTAATTAGCCTGTTATCATGAAGGATACCTAATTGCTTTTGCATCATCATCTCCAAATATAATTATAAAATCAATCTGTCTATATTAAATTCACATAATAAAAATACAAATCAAGTGAAAATAGCTTTAAGTATCTCTCCCTATTGCCCTCAAAATTCTCATTTCTATTTTAACTAAAAGGAAATTTACATTCAATACTATTCTTTTTGGTATGTTAAAAATCACTAGATAACCTTAATTCTGGCAATCAATATTAAGAATATTTTTGGCTTAAAATTTGCCTCTTTTATAACAAATTAAAGAGGAAAATTTTTGAAAATACCGTTTTTAACCGGAATCAACCATATAATATTTTTATATCGTTCCTTATTGTATCAACTTTATATTTGCAATCTCAAATTAGCGCATAAAATTAATTATAAAGTATTTTTAATATCTATAATCTTTTACGGAGGAATTACTTTTTCACAAGTTAAAAATAATAGAAACAAGGTTACTTCTAATAATTATGAGTTGAATAAAATTAGTTCTGTCGGCAATGTTTCGGTTAATACCTGGGCGGGTGGTAAAAAAGCTGCATTCTCTTTTACCTTTGATGACGGGTATTTTTCTCAATACCAGTATGCGAACCCGGTTTTAAGCAGCTTCGGTTTTAAAGCGACTTATTTTGTAATTACTTCGGTAGTTACAGACGGCCCTCCGGTTATTTACAGATACGATACCTGGCCGCATTATAGAGAACTTGCAGCAGAAGGTAATGAAATCGGCGCTCACACGGTTACTCACCCTGACTTAACTACCTTGCCCGTTGGTAACCAATATACTCCAGGCACTATAGAGTATGAATTGTACCAATCCCAAAAGAAAATTGAAGAAGAAATTCCGGATCAAAAATGTATTAGTTTAGCTTATCCTTTTTGTACTTATAACGACAACGTAAGAGCGGCGGCACATAGATATTTCCAGGCTGCCCGAACTTGCGGCAGCGACACTATTTCGTCTAACATTTACGGAATGGATTGGTATTCGGTAAGTTCGTCGGATGTACTTTTTGATCAACCGAGAAAAACTTTAAGCGATGATCAGGATGAGTTTAATTCTTATACCGGTATGCTTCAAAACAAACTTATACCAAACGGCAAATGGACTGTATTCCTTGCTCATGAAGTTCTTCCTTTTTCGCAAATATCATCCGGTGCTGCCGATGCATTTTATTATCCGGTATCAACGGAATGGCTTACGGAACTTTGCCAATGGATAAAACAAAAGTCCGATAACGGTCTTATCTGGGTTTCTACATTCGGTAATGTTACCAGGTATATAAAAGAACGGCAGAACTTTTCATATACATTACTCACTTCCAATTCTTCGGAAATTCAATTTAGCCCCGTAGACGGTCTTGACGATTCTATTTATAATTATCCTTTAACGGTAGATGTTACCGTGCCTGCCGGATGGAAAAATATTCGGGTATCTCAAGGCGAGAATGTTTCGGATGTTTCTACTTATACAGATGGAAGCAATAATTATGCAAAAATAGATATTATTCCGGACGGAGGTGTAGTAACATTGTCATCTTCAATTAATTCCTTTGAATTATCCGGCACGGTAACTTATACCAACAATGAAGAAAGCCCTTTGGCAAATGTAACCATTGCTTTAAGTTCTAACGGAGATACTTTAAAAACAGTTACGGGAGCAAACGGTAAGTATTCATTTGTAAATATTACACCGGGTACATACACACTTACGGCAAGTAAGAATGATAACTGGGGAGGTGCAAATTCAACCGATGCATTATTAGTCCTAAGATACTTTGCAAATTTGGTTACGCTAGACAACTTGCAGTTGAAAGCCGCCGATGTAAGCGGCAACGGGCAGTTTAACAGTACCGATGCTTTAATGATTGCTCAAAGATTCCTTGGTATTATTAACTCGTTTAAAATGCCGGATTGGGTTTTTAGTACACCGGATACTGTTACAATTACAAATACAAGTTTTATAAAAAATATAAAAGGACTTGCTGCCGGCGACGTTAATGAATCTTATTTACCGTAAAGAATTTTGTCCGGTAATGGAATTTAATTTTCTAAAAACGACAATAATTTTTTTTAGATATTCTCAAATAATAATTTTCCTTATTTAATCAAAATTAATTTTTTTACGGATACAAAGTCTCCCGCCTTCATTCTGTAAAAATATACACCGCTGGTCAATTGTAAATTATTAACTGAAAATTGTACAATGTAACTGCCTGCCTGCTTAAATTCATTCACTAAAGTTGCTACTTCATTTCCTAGAATGCCGTAGACTTTTATTGAAACAAAAGCTGCCCCGGGAATTGAATACTCAATTGTTGTAGCCGGGTTAAACGGATTCGGGTAATTCTGATTAAGTGCATATTTTGCAGGCAGTATTTCTTTTCCTTTTTTGTTAATAAATTCTTTATTCCCTATTAACACCAGATAATTAGAATTAATTACAGGCGGCAAACCGATTAAATTATTTTCTTTTAAGTTGTACAATTTATGGTTGTAATTGTCTTGAAGATAAATTTCGTTTTGTAAAAAATTGTCTGCACCTTCTGCTTTTAATGTTAAAGCGGATCTACTCTTGTTTTTAACATTTATATTAAATATTTGCCCGTCTGCTGATTGCGGTCTGCATTCTTTAATTAAGTTCTTGTAATTAATTGAAAGATTATTGTTCTGCAAATTTATTCCGGCATCAACAAAGTCGCAGGGTGGAGATAGGATATCCTGTGAATCAAAATCATTACTTGATGCAGAGTCGATTGAAATTGTAACCGAAGATTTCAACTCGCTTCCTTCATAAAGAAACAGCCTAAGTAAACTTGCATGACTGTTACTTGTTTTTTTACCAATAGTGCCTTGGGGATTATAAGGTATCTTAAGTGAAGATAAATTCTGCAGGTTATTAAAATAATATCCTTCATAAGGTAAAAATGAAGCAGTAGTCTGGTATGAGCCGTTGCTCCATGAATAAATGACCGGGTTTTGAATTATGTTGTTAGCTGTTGTAACACTATTCCAATCCACACTTCTTTCAAAAGGATTGGAAATAATGTTCCAGCCGCCGTGCAAAGGAATAGAATACATGTTATCGGCAGATAAGGTTACCGTATTTATATTTTGAGAAATATTTATTGCGTTCTTACTTATTATCCAAAAACCGTTTCCCGGCCGGAAATTAAATGTTGAAGTATTACTGTATTCTACCAAATAATCGCTTGTATTTCCGTTGTCGTAATAGGCAGTCCAATCCTGTTTAGGAGTGCCTGATATTAGCTGGGTTAGCTGTGTATTTAGATTTCCGGGTAAACCTATAAGTTTATAATTTGATGATTTTGCAGGATCCGCAAAGGTATAATTCTTGGAAACTAAAATGGAGGAAGGATAATTAATATTAGTTTTAAAAGTCATATCGCCGCCGTTAGAGGTTCCGGTGCTGTTTGTTGCCTTTAACCTGTAATGGTAAGTTGTATTAGAATTTAAACCGCTTATATTTGCACTTACATTTACATTACCGCTGCCGTTAATAGGGCTTTGAGCCGCTGTAATAGTATTACCGTAATTTGTTGTAGTGCCGTAATCAAATTGCACAGTTGTGCTGATACCATTGGGGTTTACAACACCGTTTAATGTTGCCGATGTTTGAGAGACTTCCGTTGCGGCGCCGGTTGTTACAGCGGCTAAGTTTCCCGTAATATTAACTACGCTGCTTTGCATTGCAAAATTATCGGACGGATCCGGGTCGGTTAAGGTAGAAGGCGAGCAGTGTTCCACTTGAACGAATACATAATAATCACCGAAAGTACCGGATGGAATTAGAATATGAGACAAACCGGTTGAGGTTAAAATAACTGAATTTGAATTACCCGATTGTAGTTCAAAGTCGGCTGAGATGTCGCCTATGTTAATATCATCTCCGTCTCCAAACGTATTGTTCCCTGACAAGAAGAAATTTGCTTTAATAGTCGAATTAGGGGAAGTCATATTTGCCGGGCCATAATTAATTAGATCAAAAGAAACATCATTGGGAGAATCACCGGGTTTTAATGTTTGCGGAGAGAAGGAAAAATTTGTTACTCTTATATCTGCCTGGTTATTTGAAGGTTGTATCCAATTAAAAGTCGCCGAATAAATATTATCTCCTTCATTCGATTCTTGTATTGAATAAGTAGCATCAACTTCCATCTTCAATTCATGGGTACCGGGAGAAACCGGCACAGACAATTTATAATCATCTACGTGTCCGTAATAGTCCTTATAAATTCCAGTCCAATACCAGATACTTTCAAGTTCTCCGTCAAAATACATAAACACATAAAAGGTATCCCAACTGGGTATATCTGCATCTCTGTTAACAAAAGCAAAGTCAATAAATGTAGTATCGGTATTTAAGATACCTAAAGTATAAGTACCTTTTATATTAGAGGGGACAATAGGCCCGTCCCAGCCGTCAGGCGTATAATTAGCAATTAGATTTGGAAGAACCAAAGTACTTCTTTCTCCGGAAGATGGTAATTTATTAGACGAATTTTTATTGTTTAGAGGCGATATTTTTCCGGCTTTAACTTTCTCTTTATAATTGATTTTAATATTAGTTAAACTGCCCGCAAATTTTTTCGTTTTGCCTTTAGATAATTTACCTTTTGAAATTCTGCCGATATCAATCAATCTATTTTCAGCAGGTGTTATTACCATTGAATTATTATTAACTGACTTTGTAGGTAAATTCTTTACTTGCCCGCTTGTAGATTGAAAGAAGGACAAATAAATTAAAAGGACTGAAAATATTTTAAACACATTTGATTTTATAAACATATTATTCATAACATTCACCGAAAAATTTTAGAATAATTTTAGCTATAACAGCTTATTAAGACTTATTGATTTTATATCTCACTTCCTTACAAAAATAAACTGTCCTCCCTCATCTCCGGTATCTCTTACAACCTGCAGCAATGGAGTCTGCTCGGAATTATTTGTTACGGCAATTCTAAAATCATTAAAAAGCTGGGATGCATCCAGATACCTGTTATTATTATCTTTTAAAGATTTTAAAAGAAAATATGTAAAGATTGAATGGCCTTCTTTGCCGGCATCATTAACTTCTTCCAGGCCGCCGGATGTTATTGCAATTCTGGAAGGCTTGCTGTAAACTTCTTTGTAATACCGTTCCATATTATTAGGATCGAACTGAATACTTTCCGTAGATCTTCCTCTAAAAATATCACCTGCAAAACAAGCATCGCTTATTAACAGCGTATGCTTTGCGGGTATGCCACCCAGGAAGGTTTTAACTTCATTATTGGATATAAAATCCGCAATAGAGTTTGATCTTGCATCTACCGGAACCCAGTAGCCTTTATTCAATTCCTTTTTAAATTGCCCGTGGCCCGAATAATAAATAAGCAAATTATCTTCACTTTTAATTGATGAAGTAAGTGTTTCCAATTCATGAATAATATTTTTTCTGGTGGCTTGATCATCAAGAATAGTTACTACGGTATCGAACATGTAACTCTTCCGTAAAATTTCTGCTACTCCCTTTGCATCATTAACGGCGTTTCTTAAAGGCGGCCAATAACCACCGTAAGAATTAATTCCTATGATCAAAGCAATATATTTACCTGCGGTTATTAATGATTCCAATTTTCTTGTAATGTAAAAAGTGTCTGCGGTAATATTAAATTTTTGATCAACTGCTTTAACAACCAACTTGTTGTCCCCGGGTTCAAGATACAAATTAATATCAAAATTTCCGTCCGAATGCAGATTGGCCTTTCGCGTATTAACAGTTACTTCATAAATACCGCTTTCATCTGTTGTAATCCCTTTAAGCAGAACCACATCCGTTTTGCTTACTAACTTTATCCCCCTGGAAACAGGCGGATCCAAAATTTTTACTACCGGCCCCGTAACATCCGGACTCCATTCTACGATAATACTTTTCTCTGAAGAATTATCCCGATCATCAACGGCTTTAATATTTATATTATTTTTACCGTATGTTAGTTCATAATTTATATAGAACTCGCCGTTATTCATCAGTTCTGCATTTTTATTATTTACTACAATTTCTTTTATCTTATTGCCTGTTTTAACTACGCCTCTAATAGTCAGCATTTTTTCTTCAACAGCCAAAGCTATTCCTTCGGTTGTTACGGGTTCCAATAAATTAATTTCGGGCGGATTTGTGGAAATTACCTCCGTTTTTTCGTTAATAGGAATAAGCCTGCCTGAATGAGTAGTGCCTTTTAATTGAGCAAAGGAAGAAACACTTGCAATCGATAACGACAAAATTGTCATTAAAATTTTCATCTTACACGCTCCTTTTTAGGGCCTTGCCGGTGGATTTGGAAATGTAAAACTACCGCCGGAGTTGCTGCCCGATGATTCGCTTTTTTTATTTAACAAAAGAAGAGCTGCCGTACCGCCACCTAAAACAACTCCTCCTACGTAAACATACCATGGTATTCCGCCGCCGCTTTTTATTTCATTTGCAGTAACTTCAAAGTAATAATCATCTGCCGTAAGGCTTGCTTCCTCCTGAGGCGTTAAATGCCAGGTAATTTTCCTCTTTTCATTTGCAAACTTCCCCTTACCTAGATCGCCTGTTAACGAACCAGGCTTTAAAAGAAAGTCCGGCTGCGAAGTTCTTTTAAGTAAAATTGAAACATCGTATTCCTTGGAAGCATCCCCGGTAAAATCATAATATATAAAAATATTATGGTTCGAATATTCGTACGATGTGTTGATTTTATTTTGTGCCAAATTATTTGCGGTAGTTAGAAATAGAAATAATATCAGCAACCTTAAAAATTTATTAATCTTCATAATGTTCTTTCTTATTTTAATATTTTTTTGTCCTTTTGTGACTTCTTGTATTTGTGGCATTTCTGTTCCGCCACTAAGGCACAAAGGCACTAAGATTATAATATAAATCTCTTTATACCTTGCTTTATTACAGGCACATTAAAGTTTATTAAATATCCTAGACGAAGATTGGTTAATTTAAAATGACTTAATACTTGAGCCTGCCAAACAGAATTTATCTGTTCAACAGCTTTTAATTCACATATAGAAATCTTTTCAACAAGCACGTCAAGTCTTAAGCCTTCATCAAATATCATCCCGTCATAATGAATTGGAATATCAATTTGCCTCTGAGCATCCAATCCACTCTTTCTTAATTCAGGAACAAAACATATTTCATAAACTTTCTCCAATAACCCAAGTCCTAAATTTTTGTGAACTAGGTAAGCGGCATCCACAATTGCTTTTCCTACTTTCTCTTCTTTTTCTGTTAACGGTTTATAAACTTTCATTTTCGTATCTCTTTGTGACTTAGTGTCTTTGTGGCATTTCTATTCCGCCACTAAGGCACTAAGTTTATTATTTGGGTATTTCAACTAAAACCGGCACGACTAACTTTCCACGACTCCTTGCATTAAATTTAACTTCATCTCCCGCCGAAAAATTTATGTCTTCATTTGCTATACTAATTCCGCTTGTTGCCTCTTTTAATCTTTCTGCAAACTTTCCCTTACCATTTTCTATTTTGTTTATTATGTCATCTATGTCCAGACTTTTCTTTGAATATAAGAAGCAGTAAAAAGTTGAACCCGCAGTAGTGTCGATCATATTAAAATGATCTTCATCCGGTATAGCTACATTATTTTTTTTATAAGGAAGATATGCAACCATTCTTTTATTAAACGGAAATATTTTTGTTACATTGCAAGTACTATCGGAGCCGAAAGCATAAACATAAGCGGGTTCATTGTTTGAAATTCTAAGCTCGAACAAAGTCCCGGCGGGATAAGAATTTTTCGTAACAAAATATTCTCCGTTAAAAATGGTTTTAATATTTTCCCCGTTATTTTCTTTAAATATCAGGGAGCCATTTAAATCCGGCGCAGCAGGAGAAGGATTGGATTTATCTAACACTTCGAAAGCATAAATGCAAAACTTTTGAAAATCATTGTATTTCATCCATGTAAAGCCTTTATCTCCCCAGTTTGTGCCCCAGCTATTTATTAATTCAAACGCACCTCCGTATTTGTTATCATCATATCCTATCACGGTAATGCCGTGTCCCTGCATCCAGTGAGCTTTATAATCGCTGCTGTCCGGTTCCCATAATTTTCCTGCATTATCGAATGATGCCGGGCAATTCATTGCAATTACAACCGGCCTTTCATTTGAAATACTTTTCTTAATATACATACTTTTATTTTCAGTCCATGCGTTTGCAACTTCCCTGTATTCTATAATTTTATATTTTTCCGCATCTATTTTATCTCTTTCCGTCACTTCGCGGTCGCAGTCATAAGCAAAGTCTCTTAGTTTGTTGCATCCTTTATCTTTAAGGACATCCAGTGCATCAACTAAAGAAGTACCCGAGTTGCATCCTTTTCCGTATCTAATTTGGTTATATACAAAAGAAGGTGAAAAAGAATTACTATCAATTGTTGCATGATCCCAGCCATACTTAATTGCTTCAAGAATTGTTCTAGCCGCATAAGCAGTACACCAACCCGCACATGTACCGTATTCGCCTTGATAGCCCGGCGTAGGCGCATAACTTTTTAACGAATAACTCTGCGGCACATCATGGTAATCTCCCCTCATTAACGGAGCGGCAACGGGACTGTTGGCATATAATGAATCTGTTAATAGAACTCCTCTGCCGTATTGCTGGGAATAGGAAATGCTAAAGTTAACGACAAAAATAAAAAATGCCGGCAAAATCAAAATTTTTATATACTGATTTTGCAATTTGAATATGTGTTTCATAAAATTTACCCGCCTAAATCCCGGTAATCAATCATCCGGTTAAGTTTTGTCTTTAATAGAAAACAAGCATACATTTTCACGTAAGAATTAACTCGTGGTGCTAATTGTAACGCCTTTTTATAGGCTTCAAGTGCTTTTATATTAAGTCCGTTGTTCTGGTAAAAACATGCAAATATTATGTTTCTTATTGCCGTATTTCCTTCTCCAAGCAAACTTTTTAATTCTTTTATTGAATCTATAATTGCATTATACCTGGAAGGAGGAGGAATAATTATGTAATTAGTATCGGAATAAACGGAGGAATTATTATAATCAAAAACCATCCATTTATACACTTTGTTTTTTTTTAAGTAAAATGTATTAAGCGAACAGGTTACTGCAGTGTCGTTTAACTCCTTCATAAATAAAGTAACATTGTTATCATTTAGTAATTTAAAAATGTAATTCTTAGAATTCGGATTGGGATACCATTTGAATTCAATTATTGAATCTATAACCATTGTAGTAAAAGGTATGCCCGGCGCAATATAATTTTTCCTTTCTCTTACAACGGCACCAAACGATTTCATCTCTTCTGTTTCTTCTTCATTTTTCTTTACCTGATCGATTACATAATTTAGAAATTTTACATTTGCGGATTTATAATTTTTCTTAATAGAATTCTTAATCCCGTTAAAGTCGTAAATTCCGGCTTTATTAATTTCTATAGAACTGCCTAGAGAATATGTTAATGCTACATACGACTTGTTACTTATTTTGAGTCTTTCGCCCGGAAGAATTTTACCTCCTGTTTGAACCATAACGTGTTTGTTTTCGCCGGGTTTTATCAAAGAAATTTCTCCCTGCCTGGCTAACACGGTAAAATAATCTTTCTGTGCCAGCGTTAATGAAGTTCCGGCAAGAAAAACAAGAAACAATATGTTTGCAATTTTCTTCATGGTATTATTTTTTCTTTAATTCTACGTAATGCGGGTTTCAGCTTAATACTTAAATTTTCATACGCATCAAATGCATCCGGTAATAATACAATTGTCACCAGCGTAAGTGTAAGGCTTATTTTGAAATTCAAATACAAAAATATTTCCAGGGATAAAAACAGGAGCAAAATAGATTCTATTATAACAAATACAATAGTCAGGGTATCGAACCAATCTGCAAACTTTAATTTTATTTGACTAACCATTACAACATTCAGATAACAGATTATCAGTGCCAGCAAAAAATTAATCCAGCCCGGCATTGTATTGATATAATTTTTATTAATAATCATGGATATTATGTTTGCATGAATAAAAATACCATGCATATCCGGCAGAGTTTTTCCTGCATATATATTATTAAGCGGAGTGAAAAAAATATCCTCAAGTATTTTAGGGCCGGTCCGGTTTCCGGTAAATCCGAACAAAACAATTTTTCCTTTTAGAAAATCTAAATTAGCATCCGGCTTTTCCAGTTCGCCCGTATCCAGGTAATAAAATTTATCTTTATTTCCCCGGTAGTTTATTATTTCCGATTCGTTATCTCTGCTTAAAAAAAATTCGGAGTTTTCTTTATTGAATAGTTCGGCTATTTTAACGGGGAAAGCCTTATATATTGAGCTTTTATAATTCACTTTAGGTTCAAAAGTTCTTACTGTTAAAATATTTCCTTCTTCACTGCCGGGCAGATTTCCATAACCAGAAAATGCGGTATTCTGAAAAATATTTATTGATTTGGATATATCCCGGTATAAACCTGTTTCTTTATTAAAGTTAACCAGCCTGCTTACAAGAACAACATTTTTAAGGCCTGCAATAGCTTTTGCCAGTAAAGAATCGTCATGCGGATTTTTATGCTCACTAAAAAATATATCCATTCCAATTACTTTCGGTTTCCATTTGCTTACGATGTTCAACTCACTTGCGATTTCAGCACGACTTAGATACCCTATATTTACAACTACAATATTTGTATCTGATTGCGGTTCTTCTCTAAGTTTTGAAAAAACAATATCACTGGTATCAAAATCACTAAATGCTTGTTCAATAGGATTTAGGAAGTCCAGATTAATCGGCAAAACCGTAATTAACCAGATAAATAAGAATATCAAAGCGGTCATTATAAAGTATTCGAGGTTGTAATTCTTCTTCAACATTCGGTTATTCTTCAAAATCCTATTTAAGATCTTTATAAGAACAATGTTCTATTTGAACCGGTTTTTACCGTTTAATGTTTTTATTATTAAATCAGAATCCTTAAGAGGAAACCGGTACAATAAGTAATGCTTTATGAAGTTTAGGTGTAATAAATTTATAAAAAGGGATGGGGGAAATACCGGCAGTATTTATATAAGTAGGAAGAATCTTTAACTGATCTTTAAATGCCGGCAGCGCTATATAATTGAGGATAATTGTAGATAGGTAAATTCTAATAAAAGTAAATACTTTTACCTGCGCTCTCTCCGTTTGAAAATATGAAAAAATAAATTTCACTAAATTCCCTCAACCTTTGAGAATAATTTAGCAAAATAAAATTAAATTGTAAATAATTAGTATGTTATTTTATCAAGTTCATCTTTCCGTTAAATTGCATATTGCCAATCTTTAGATGATAAATATAAATACCGCTGGAAACTCTTTGCCCTTTTTCGTTTGTTCCGTCCCAGCGGGTTAAATAATTATTCGCCGGTAATCTTCTGTTAATTAAAGTTTTAATTTTTTGTCCCTGCAAAT
>JBJKSH010000233.1:0-3775 GCA_046704255.1 Ignavibacteriaceae bacterium
GAACCTCTCACCAAAGAAGCGCTTCTAAGGATTTATGAAAGAATACTCGATGAATCGCGAGCAATACAAAAGGAAGAAAAAGACAAAGGAAATATTTTTAATGTTTCCAAATCTCAGGTAAAAATTAAGCTAAGCAAACTTTTATCTAAAAAAGAATTCTTAATTGTTTTTGCTTTTTTTATAATAGTACTCAGTTTTTTATATTACACTTTCTTTACACCAAATTATTATAAAGAACCTGCCCCGGTTAAATTTGAAGTAGCACGCGGCGAACCTTTTGATGAAATTGTTAATGACTTGTATGATAAAGAAATAATTCCAAGCAAGACTAATATGAAAATTGCCGCATTTTTATTAGGTGCAGAAAAAAAAGTGAAGGCAGCACGTTATTATATTCCTAACGGACTTAGTTATCTTAGTCTTGTAAATTTTCTTTTAACCGATCATGCGGACTTATTAAAAACTGTTACTGTTTTGGAAGGATCAACTTTGGGCTGGGTTGCTTCAAAATTAAAAAATGATATTCATATAGATTCTTCAGAATTTATCGGTTTATGTAATAATAAACCATTTCTGGATTCTCTCGGTGTGGATTCGCCTTCCATCTTAGGTTACCTGCTTCCGGATCATTACGATATTTATGATCATACTTCAGCAAGAAAAGTTTTAAGGCAGATTTATAAACGCTATAAGAATTTCATGGCCGATTCTTTAAAGGAGAGGGCAAAGAAACTTGGTTATTCTATTCAGCAGGTTATTACTCTTGCATCAATAGTTGAAGGTGAAACTAATAAAAAATCGGAGATGCCTGTTATTGCCGGGGTATATTACAACAGGCTTAAAAAGGGTATGAAGCTGCAGGCCGACCCGACAATTGAATTTGCCAGGAAAGGCAAATGGGTGAGATTAAATGATAAAGATTTAAATATTAAATCTCCATACAATACTTATACACATTTCGGACTTCCGCCGGGACCTATTGATAACCCCGGTAAGGCTGCAATTTTAGCTGCGCTTTACCCTGCTAAGACAGATTATCTTTACTTTGTTGCGAATGAAAACGGAGGTCACAAATTTTCTTCAAATTTTAAGGAACATGTTCGCAATGCAAACAAATATAGAAAATGGCTGGACTCTTTAGAAGAAAAATGAATTGCTGCAAAGCAATTCCCGCATTGTGCTTGAAACGTAAAACTAAAAACGGATGGTCGTGGTTTTTTACATCTTCCATTTTTCGTTTAACAAAAGAGGAAATCATTTTGAGGAAATATATTTCTCATTTACTTTCGTTTATTATTGGTGCATTTCTTTTTGGCTGTGCTAACCAACTTCCGCCCAGCGGCGGGCCGGTTGATAAAACTCCGCCGAAAATTATTAAGGTAATCCCGGCCGACGGAACAACAAATTTTACAGGCAACCATTTTGAAATTAATTTTTCAAAGTATGTCGAAAAAAGATCACTACAGGATGCATTGTTTATTTCTCCGGCCGTAACAGGCGCTTTAAACTATGACTGGACGGGGATGAATGTTGATGTTACATTTCCCGGAAAACTTGAAAAGAATAAAACGTATGTGGTTACAATCGGAACCGACCTTGTTGATTACAATAATCATAACCGGATGGCGCAGTCTTTTACATTTAGATTTTCTACCGGAGATAAAATTGATAAAGGAGAAATTAACGGCAGGGTATTTAATGAAAAACCGGACGGCGTAATGATTTTTGCTTATGCCAAAGGGGACAGTGCGATAAATCCTATGAAACATAAACCGGATTATATCTCTCAGACAGGTAAAGACGGCGGATATAAATTATTAGGGCTGGCACCCGCAGTTTACAGGGTGTTTGCCGTTAGAAATCAATCCGGAAGTCTTACTTACCAGCCCGGACAGGATGAAATAGGAATACCGGAAGAAGATATTAAAATAACCGAATCTGATACTCTCTTTTCCGGTTTAAATTTTTTCTTAACAAAATTTGATACGGTTAAGCCGAGATTAATTAGTGCGGTAATGACGGATAAATTCCATCTACTGGTTGGTTTTACTAAAGAAGTAGATTCGCTTACAATTAGAGCCGGTAATTTTTATTTGATAGATTCAACTGCCAATAAACAACTAAAGCCTGTTTACGCATTTAAAGGTAATACAAAACCAACTGACATTGTTCTTGTTGTTAAAGAAAATTTTCCGGTGAAAGATGAAGTATATTTAATTGCCGATACAATCCGAGATAAATTCGGTAATACTTTTCTGCATGATTATACACAGGTTACATTAAACGATAAACCCGATACAACAAAACCGGAAATTGTAAAAATAAATCCTCCCAATGGTTCAAGAGATGTTGATTTTGTAAATACAAAAATCTCATTTTATTTTAACGATGCTTTCGATACTACTGCGGCTAAAAAAGGGATTACATTTACGGATACATCTAAAAAAGTAATTTCATTTAATATTTATTTTACAGATGATGCTTCGTTTAGAATCTCTCCCAATCAAAATCTTGAGGCAAATACGGATTATTTAATAAAGATTAACTTAAGCGGCTTTACAGATGCTGCCGGCAATTCATATAACGATTCCGTTTATACATATAAATTTAAAACGATTAACGGACTTGATTTTACGGGAGTGTCCGGTACCGTTATAAATGCAGATTATAAAATGAATCCTTACCTTGTGCTTCAGGGAATAAATGAAAGTAAAAATACTTATACAAAACAATTAAACAATTCGGAAAAATATAACTTTGACAGAGTGCAGCCAGGCAAATATTTTCTGTGGGGATATTACGATACGGATAGCAGCAAAACATATTCATTCGGTGAACCGTTTCCTTATAAACCTTCCGAACAGTTTGTTTACTACCCGGATACTCTTAACCTACGCCCGAGATGGTCTATTACAAATATTAATTTTTCTTTCAAGTAAAAAGGTGAGTCTCACCTTAAAAAAAATTACAACATTTTTTCCGTTTTATAAATTGTTATTAAACTACAGAGAACACTGAGAAAACACAGAGGATAAGAGAGTTAAAAACTCTGTTTCCTCTGTCATCCTCGGTTACTTCTGTGGTAAAAAGCTTTAACATGAAATATTATTAATTGCATAATTATTCAATTTATAAATACTTTTAAAAGATAGTGATTTTCACATGGCAATTATTTATCTTTGTTGGTATAAAAATACACATATCTAAAAGATATATTCAGGAATTATTTTTTAGATGTGCGTATTATCAAAATTAAATAAAGTTAAAGGAAAGGAAACCTCCATGTCACGCAAGAATGTACTTATAATGGGAGCCGCAGGAAGAGACTTTCATAATTTTAATGTTTATTTCAGAGATAACGAAGATTACAATGTACTGGCATTTACTGCTACTCAAATACCGAATATTGACGGAAGAAATTATCCTCCCGAATTAGCCGGTAAATTATATCCTAAAGGAATTAAAATTTATGACGAAAAAAATCTTGTTAATATTATCAAAGAACTAAAGATTGACGAAGTTGTATTTTCCTATTCGGATGTACCTTTTAATTATGTTATGACGAAAGCATCAATTGTAAACGCTGCCGGAGTTTCATTCAGGCTTTTAGGCGCGGACGAAACAATGATTAAAAGTACCAAACCTGTTGTTGCCGTAATTGCGGTTAGAACCGGTTCGGGCAAATCTCAAACATCAAGGCAGGTTGTAAAAGTTCTTAGGGAAGCAGGGAAGAAGGTTGTTTCCATTAGGCATCCCATGCCGTACGGTGATCTTG
>JBJKSH010000234.1:0-31495 GCA_046704255.1 Ignavibacteriaceae bacterium
ATGCCTATCTTTATATACTTTTGATTGTTTATCTCTATAACAGTGGTATCCGAATAGCTTGGCGTGTACTCTATCGTTATTTCACTCCGGTCCGATGTAAGTACTTTTAAATTATTCTGGGGATAAACCTGGATGGATAGGAACATAACAAATATTATAGAACTGCGCATCATAAAATTTTTACCCCGAAGAAGTATTTGTATATTCTAAATTAGAAAGTAAAAATTTATTTCGCAGCAAATTCCCTTCGGTTTCTCCTTAAATGTAATTTAAACTTATACAATTATATAACAAATTATCAAGTCATTAATATATTCAACTTTTTTAAAGACTCAATAATTTTATTGGTGTTCAAATAGTAAAATGACAGCGTAGTTTTTTCATATAAAATTTTTTTATCCCTGCTAATCAAAACCAGTTTCCTTTTGGTTAATCCTATAAAGTTCACGGCATCAAACCTTCTTATGATTTCTTTTTTATCATCGCTTAAAATTTTTATTTCCCGGCCGACAGAATCGCAAAACGTCATGTGCGAATTGAATGATTCCGGATTGATTGCTATAACTCGTATGCCGTGTTTTTCAAATTCATCTTTATTAAAATTATAATTTGTTAATTGCCTGGTGCAGACAGGTGAGTTATCTTTCGGATAAAAAACCAAAAGGATCATTCTATCTAAATTTTCATACAAATTAAAATCGTTCCCAAACTGATCCTTCAAAGTGAAATCTTCAACAATCTCCCCAGGCTTCACAATCCGAGTTCCGCTTTATTTAATTTCATTGCGTCAATACAAAATTGAATGTGTTCATCAAGATTAACACCGAGTCCTTCCGCACCATTAACTATATCTTCACGGCTTACACTTCTTGCAAAAGCTTTGTCTTTCATTTTCTTTTTTACGGATTTAACTTCAACTTCATCTATTGTTTTATTTGGCCTTACATAGGTAACTGCAGTAATAAAGCCGGCAAGCTCATCGCAGGCAAATAAAGTTTTTGCAAGCAATGTTTCTCTCGGCACTCCCGAATAATCCGCATGGGATAAAATCGTATTTCTGAAATTTTCGTCGAAACCTTTTTCTTTCAAAATTTCGGAACCTTTAAATGGATGTTCCTCGGCGGTAGGATACATTTCATAATCAAAATCGTGGAGAAGCGCAACGTTTCCCCAGTAAAGTACATCTTCGCCGAATTTTTTTGCATAAGCCTTTACACAGGTTTCAACTGCGTAAGCATGCTTTAGCAGGCTGTCTGATTTTGTATATTCTTTTAATAACAATAAACAATAATCACGGTTCCGGGTAATTTCTTCCATTGTAACTCCTGAAAGTTTTAATTAGCATTAGGATTAAAAGACGGACACAAGTCTCCCAAAATACATTGAAGACAATGCGTATGCCGGGCAATACAAATTTTTCTTCCATGCACTGCAAGATAGTGAGATGAATTTATCCAGTCTTCTTCCGGCAGCAGTTCTTTTAATTTCATTTCAATCTTAAGCGGGTCTTGAGAATTAATAAATCCCAAAATATTGGATAATCTTTTCACGTGCGTATCAACAGCAATTGCCGGAATTCCAAACGCATTTCCCGCAACTACGGAAGCTGTTTTTCTTCCAACGCCGGGTAAGTTTGTCAGTGCATCAAAATCTGCCGGTACTTTATTTTTATATTTGTCTATCAATTCTTTGCAGCAATTTTTAATACTATTGGCTTTCTGCCGGTAGAAACCCGTTGAATAAATATCTTTTTCAAGTTCATCATTGGAAACAGCTAAAAAATCTTTAGGAATTTTATATTTTTTGAATAAAGATTTAGTTACGACGTTTACTCTTTCGTCCGTGCATTGAGCAGATAGAATTGTTGCTATTAACAATTGGAAAGCATTTTTAAATTCCAGTGCCGGCTTAACCTCCGGGTATTCTTTTTTTAGAAGCGAAAATATTTTCCGGGCATATTCTTTTTCAGATTTTTCCTTGTTCGTCAAGCTGCTTAAGCTCATCTTTGTTAAACCTCTTATCTTTTATGAATAACCTTTCTACAGGTTTATTATTAATAATATGACTTTGAATTATTTCTTCAACATCGTCCAGCGTAACTCCGCCGTACCAAATTTGTTCCGGGTAAACCAAAACAGTTATACCGAATTCGCATGCATCTAGGCATCCGGAAATATTCGCACGAACATCGGAATTAAGGCCGAGTTCTTTCAATCTTTTTTTAAATTTATCTCTCACTGCTTCGCTGCCTTTGTCAAAGCAGCATCCGCGGGGGTGGCCTTCCGGCCTTTTATTTTGACATACAAAAATATGCTTTTCAAATCGCTTCATAAAATCGGTTTATAAATTAAACTTTTACAAATATAAAGATAAAAGGTATTAATTGAATCTTATATTTTAAGATAATAAAAAAAGCAACCTTTTGGGCTGCCTTTTATTTATCCTATAAGTAGTGTGTGCGGGATACCTCCAAAGGAGTCCTTCCGGGAGAACCCGCGGCCTTTACCCATATTATAAATATTAATTTTCAATTTTTATTATTGTAGCGCGTGCGGGATTCGAACCCGCGATCTCTGCCTTGAGAGGGCAGCGTCCTAAGCCACTAGACGAACGCGCCTATATTCCTTTAACTAACTTACAAAAATAAAAATATGACGTTAAATAAAAAAATTCTTATTTATAAATCACAAGATAAAAATTACCGGGTAGAATTAGTCTGATGAAAATAACATGTATATTTGCTACCCGTTTTTATAATGTGACCCCGGTAAATTGCGTAAAACCTTTGCACTGTACTCTGCGGTAATATCGCGCTGGGGTTCGGCAAGCATTTCGTATCCAACCATAAATTTTTTTATACTTTCCGATCTTAATAACGGAGGATAAAAATGCATGTGGAAGTGCCATTCTTTGTATTCTTTTCCGTCTACCGGTGCCTGATGCAAACCTGAAGAATATGGAAATGATGTCTTGAAAACATTGTCGTACTTTACAGTTAATATTTTAATTGCATTTGCAAAGTCTTTTTCTTCTTTCTTCTTAAATTCAAGTAAACTTGAAATCCTTCTTTTGGAAATAATCATGCATTCGAATGGCCACACCGCCCAGTAAGGAATAAGTACAACAAAGGAATCGTTGGCGTAAACAATTCTTTCATGCAGTTTCAATTCCAGTTTTAAGTAATCAGTTAAAATAGTTCTATTGTTTTTCTTGAAATAAATTCTGAACTTCTTAAGTTCTTTTGCAGGTTCGGCGGGAATACTTTCTTGCGCCCAAATCTGGCAGTGCGGATGCGGATTGCTGTTTCCCATTACTGCACCTTTGTTCTCAAAAATTTGGATATAATTTATTCCCTTAATTGAAGCAAGATTTTTATATTCGCTGCGCCAGGCAGAAATAACTTTTTCAATTTCCCATTCGGTCATTTCTGCAAGGGTTAAATTATGGCTCGGAGAAAAATTAAGAACTCTGCAAATACCGTTTTCTCCTTTGGCAATTAAAAGGTTTTCAATATTTATTGTTTTACCCGTGTCTTCTTTTAACAGTGCAGGGAAATCATTTGTAAATGCAAAAGTACTTTTATAATTAGGATTCACTTCGCCGTTTGCACGCATATTACCGGGGCATAAATAACAATCCGGTTCATAAGGTTTGCGCTCTGCCGGAGCAGCAAGTGCTATATCTCCGTTCCACGGGCGTTTGGTCCTTTGAGGCGACACAAGAATCCACTCACCTGTTAAAATGTTTTTCCTTCTATGAGGCATAGTATATATTTCAAAATTTTTCATTTGTATTAAATTGAAATTAAACTTGTTCCGCTGCTAATTTTGGTAATATAAGTTTTGGCTTCATGCCCGAACTTAATTTTAAAAAGTTCCGTAATTTTTTTTCTTTCAAACTCAACGGCATCGTTTTCAATTAAATTGACTGTACATCCTCCGAACCCGCCGCCCATCATTCTTGCACCGTATATTGCGGGAGTATTTTTTGTAAGCTCGACCAAATAATCCAGCTCGCTGCAGCTTACTTCATATTCTTTAGATAATCCTTCATGAGTACGGTACATTAACGAACCGAATAACTTTAGATCATTTTTGCTAAGAGCATCGCATGCCGAAAGAAGTCTCTCATTTTCTTCCACAACATATTTGCAGCGTTTATAAATTCTTTCATCCATCTTTAATTTAAATTCTGTAAGCATACCGGTGGTCACATCACGAAGACTTTTTACTTCGGGATATTCTCTATTAATTACTGCAACTCCTTCGCTGCATTCCGTTCTTCTTTTATTATATTCTGAAGAGGCAAGAGAGTGCGAAACGTCTGAATCAAAAAGTATAACGGAAATATCATCATATTCAAATGGGAAATATTCATATTCAAGATTCCGGCAATCAATTCTTAATACGTTGTTTGCTTTACCAAATATATTTGCATATTGATCCATAATTCCGCATTGAACACCTACGAACTTGTTCTCAGCTTTTTGCGCAAACTTAACAAGCTGAAGCTTACTTATTTTTAAATCGAATATATAGTTAAGCGCATAGGCAAGCCCACCTTCCAGTGCTGCAGAAGATGACAGCCCGGCTCCAATAGGAATATCCCCGCCGAAAACGCAATTAAATCCCGGAATTGTATAACCGTTTTTAGTTAGCTGATCAATAACACCAATCAAATAATTTGCCCATTGCTTTTTATGCCTGGCAATATTATTCAAAGAGAATTCCACGGAATCATTCATATCAACAGAAAATATTTTGTATTTACTATCGTTTCTTCCGTTAACCGCAAAATATATAGCTTTATTAATTGCAGCCGGCAAAACAAAGCCCATATTATAATCGGTATGTTCGCCGATTAAATTAATTCTGCCCGGTGAACAGATGACAAACGGCTTTTCGTTAAAAAGCTCCTTATATTTTTTCTCAATCTCTTCCTCTAAAACCATTTTAAACTTGAACGCATTTGGTTACTAAATCTGTTATGTAATATTAAAAAACTTTTCCCTTTGATGCTAAATTAGATTTTTCTGTTAAATCGATTTATAAGTATTAATAACTGAATTTACACAAAAGATAATTTTCTAAAATATGCTTGCAGCGATCTTTAGGGCGTTGAATAGGTATTTAGTATAGAACCGGAGTCTTTAGTCCCAAAACCAAACAATTCGGCTAAAACCCTGGTTTGCATTAGTTCCTTTTTAATCATGACCTAAATGTAGCGGCCATTTATCCAGCCTTTCGCGTACCTTAAGTTAATTAATTAAATTAAAAATTTTTTAATAACAGATAATTATTTTAAATTATTATGTGTTATTTAACCGGAAAAATGTAAGGGTAAATTAAAACCGGAAAAAATTAATGTCCATGATAAAAATTCTTCTTATTGAAAACGAAGACGCCAGTATTAAAACATCTGCATCCGCACTTTCATCGGATAATTACTTTTTGGATTTTGCTGAAACAGCGTCCAAAGGATACGAACTTGCAATTAAAAATTTGCCGGATATAGTTATATGCAGTAAACTTATTTATGATGATACGGAAAACGAAGTACTTCACAGGCTGAGAGATGATTCGTTCATTTCTACAATCCCATTTATATTTTTAGTTGATAAAGATTTTAACCGTACCGGGAAACCTGAAAAGACAAACGCATTTGATTATTACATTGCAAAGCCTTTTAAGAAATCCGAATTAACAAAAATTGTAAAACATGCGCTGGAAAAATATTCGGATGTAGTTAAAAAATCAGAAAAGAAACTACAGGACTTAACCGGCAGTATATCCTTTGCGCTTCCGCATGAGTTTTTTACGCCGCTTAACAGCATCCTTGGCTTTTCTGAAATATTAATTAAAGAATTTGAGCACCTGCCGAAAGATGAAATTACTCAAATGCTTAAATTTATAAATTCCGATGCTCAAAGATTAAAAAGAATTACGGAAAATTTTTTGGCTTTTGCTCAACTTGAAATGATCCTGAAAGATCCGGCCAAAGTTAATTCGTTACGGAATTCTTATTTTATAAACCCTAAAGAAATAATTGAATTAACTTCCACGCAAATTGCACATGAATATAACCGTAATGACGACCTTGTCCTGGAGGTGGAAGATGCTGCTATTAGAATGTCCGAGGGGTACTTAAAGAAAATAATTTCGGAAGTTGTAAGCAATGCATTTAAGTTTTCCGAAAATGGTAATCAGGTTATTGTAAGTATGCTTTCCAACGATACAAGCGTAATGATTTCTGTTTTTGATAACGGGCGGGGAATGACGCCCGAACAAATTGCTTCTGTTGGCGCTTACATGCAGTTCGACAGAAAAATTTACGAGCAGCAGGGCCCGGGGCTCGGGTTAATAATTGCAAAGAAAATTACAGAAGTTTTCGGCGGCCAATTTTCTATCGAAAGTATTGTGAATGAAAACACAAAAGTAAATATTATCTTTGATCATTAATCAATAAGTTTATTTATTATTTAATAATGAAAACTGCGGAGGAAATTATGGGTAAATTTAATTTGGCAAAAATACAAGGCCTTGTTTCCAAAATGAATCTGGACGGCTGGCTTCTTTATGATTTTAGAGGTTCCAACGATCTGGCGTTAAACATTCTGGACATTTCGAAAGAAACTCATCTTACCAGAAGATTTTATTATTTTATTCCAAAAGAAGGAACGCCTGTAAAAATTGTAAATGCAATCGAATCGTTTCACCTTGATCATCTGCCCGGCACCCAGCTTAAATATTCCAGCCACTCTTCCCTTTCCAACCATCTTAAAGAAACTTTAAGCAAAGCTAAAAAGATTGCAATGGAATATTCCCCGTTAAATGCTATTCCTTATGTTTCCAAAGTTGATGCCGGAACTATTGAGCAAATTAAATCTTACGGTGTTGACGTTGTAACAAGCGGCGATCTTATTTCTTTGTTCGATGCTGTTTGGACTGATGAACAATACCGTGATAATATTCCCGTTGCAAATGACTTAACTGCAATTGCCAAAGATGCATTCAAATTTATAAAAGAAAAAACTTTGGCCGGCACTACCTTAAGCGAATACGATGTTCAGGTTTTTATTGATAACGAAATTTCAAGAAGAAATTACGAAACCGAGCCTCCGATAATTGTTGGAGTTAATGAGAACAGCGGAAACCCGCACTATGCACCGGATAAAGATCATCATAAAGAAATTAAGCGCGGTGATTTTGTTTTAATCGATTTATGGGCCAAACAGAAAAAAGCAAACGGCGTTTACGCAGATATTACATGGACAGGGTATATGGGCGATTCCGTACCCGAAAAGTATGTTAAAATTTTTAATATAGTTGCAGAAGCACGAGACGCCGCATTTAACTTTGTTGCAAACAGATTTAAGGAAAGAAAAGAAGTTAGAGGCTACGAAGTAGATGATGCATGCAGAAATGTTATTGAAAAAGCCGGCTACGGCCAATACTTCTTTCACCGCACAGGCCATTCTATTACAACGGAAATTCACGGCAGCGGCGCACACATGGATGATTACGAAACAAAAGATGAAAGACTTCTGCTTCCCTCAACCTCATTTTCAATTGAGCCCGGAATTTATCAGCCCGAATTTGGCGTAAGATCGGAAATAGATGTTTTCATTAAACCAAACGGTGAAGTAATTGCTACCGGAGGTAAAAGACAGAAAGAAATTATTCCGATTTTAAAATGACATAATAAATTGAAATTATACAATTGTAATTAAAGCAAAAGACGGCAGCTTTTATATAAACAATATTTATTCTTCTTTCGAATAAATTAATCAGTTGTGTGATTTAGTTTATAAACCGTTGAAACGGTTATATATTGATTAAGTCTTCATATTAACCCGCGGATTAATCCGTGGGTTAATAATAACAAGAACGTTCTTTCAAAACTGTTTTAACAGTTTTGCCTGATTATTTTTCTAATTCACACAACGGGTAAAATTAATATTTTTATTCTCTTAGATGGACTTTTCACACAGGTTCTTTATCGAACGGGAAGAACTAATATTAACTCTATAAAACTTTAGCAGCAATAAATTACAGTCACATATTATAATTCATTGCAATATAGATTTTTGTAATCTGCCGAAGTCATTCCATATATAAGTAAGTCCGCAAGGCTTCCGTCATAAGTTCTGTGGTCTTTCCTTAAGATACCTTCTTTAATAAACCCGCACTTTTCAGCCAGCTTAAAACTTCTTTCGTTATTTGTCATTACTCTTACATAAAGCCGTTCCATCATCAACTCATCAAAACAAAATTTAATAACGGTAATTAATACTTCTTTCATAATTCCCTTTCTCTCATAATCTTTGGCTATAAAATATGCAAGTTCTGCCTTAGGAATAACCCAATCGATATTTTTTATACTAACATGACCGATGTGACTTAATTCGTCTTTTGTCCATATCCCGAATGAAAAAGTTTTTTGTTCATACCATTCAACTATTTTAGCTTGAATATAAAGTTCCGTTGTGGTTTCATTTGCAATATTGGCCAGAGTTAAAGGAAAGCTGTCTAAAAGGCGATTTTTATTTTCCTGAATCAAGTCGAAGAAAACAGCGCCTTCTCCTTCCTTATATTGCTTAATAATAGTCCTTTCGGTTTCAAGCTGATGTGGTATGTTTAAAAGATTTTCAGGCATGGATATATCCTTAGATAATTATTCATAATAATTTACTTTGCAGCCGCATCCGTCCCACATTTTTTCATAAGTTTCCATCCTGCTTTCAACAAACTTTTCAGCATCGGCTTCAGATTCCATTTTTCTTAGTGAAAGTTCATTCTTATTGGTTAATTCCTGTACATAAAAACCGTCATCATCTTTTAAAATTCTTATATGATCGCTCATTAAAGTATCCTTGTCTTCGATTACTTTTGTCCCCGATAAAATAACGGCAAGGTTTTCTGCAGGTAAAATCAAAAAATTTTGATCCGTTAACTTCAATTTTATTTCTTTAAAGTTCATAGTTAGTTTTTTATAAATGGAAATTAATTACCGGTAAAACTCTAAACAATACCGGGTTATTTTTTGCGACGTTAATAATTCCTATTTGAATTCCGTGTAAAACATCGGTTAAATTTAATAAACCTATACAAATGCCATTTTGATTTGTATAACAATTATAACCTGCAGCGGCAATGCCTCTTAAATTTTCAGCGATTGTCATTATTAAGCTTACATTTAACCCGGATAAAGTATTGGACTTCAATTTGTAACCGGCAAAATTTATTCCTCTTATATTTTTCTTACTTTCTATTGCGCCCAGGCTTAAGTTAATCCCGGATATACTGCCATTGCTTCCGGCCACAACAGCCAGGCCGCCAAAATTTATTCCCATAATATTTTTCCGGGAAATAACGGCAAGCCCGCCGAAATTCAGGCCGCTTAACCCCTCATTTCCTACAAGTGCCAGGCCGGCAATATTAAGGCCGTTAATATATCCGTTTGCTGCCACAGTTGCTAGTCCAGATATATTTAAACCGCTTATACCCTTTTGAGAAACCAATGCAAGGCCGCCGAAATTGAATCCTGTTATACCGCCGTTTGCAACAGTTGCAAGCCCGCTAAAATTTATTCCCTCAACACTTTTTTGTGCAACCACTGCTATTCCGCTTATGTTCAATCCTTCAATTTGTTTTTGCGCAACAACCGCAATGGAACCGAAGTTAAGCCCCGTAACACTACCGGATGATATAACTGCAACTCCGCCCAGATTAATTCCGTTTAGTTCCTTTTCCGAAATTGCGGCTATTAAGCCGATACTTAAGCCGTTTATCGTAGAAGCTGCGGGCGCAACACCAACGGCTATTCCGTTTATCGTTGAACCGGGATTATGCTTTGGATTCCAGAAGGTTATGTTAATCCCATTAATATTTCCTATACCGCAGTCAACGGTGTTAAATCTTAAACCATTTAAATTTTTTGAATTACCAAAACTTATTCCGTAATTATTAAGGGTTAAATTCAGACTTGAATAGCTGCAGGCTTCCAGGGAATCTTTTTTACCCCAGAGATTAAAATTTTGTGCATAAATATAATTTGAAACAATAATAACAGCACATAAAACGAAAACCGTTTTTTTTACCATATTCCCTTTTATTGTTTTTGAAAATTAATTCTAGATACCTATTCCATAACCGGAAAAATTCGAACAACAAAGTATATTTAACGATTTCAAGTTTATGTTAGATTCTAGGGCTCTACCCATAATTATGAAATTTACCTCCCGTTTCCGGAATCTCTCGTTTTTGTGTTTCTGCTGTTTTTATTGTTGTCCTTCTTCTGAATCTTTTCTTTATTTTTCTTATTTTCTTTAACAGTACTTTTCTTCTCGTTTTTCTTTATAATTTTTTCATCCCGTTTTTTAACATTTCTATTTTCATTATTCTTAGTTACTTCAGGTCTTTTTCCATTACCGTTCTTTCTTCCTTCATTTCTTACTGCATTTTCATTCCCGCTGTTTTCAGGCTTTCTAACTTTCTCCGGTCGTGAAGGCGGTTCGGAAGGCCTGCCGGGGTTATTTTTATTTACTTCCGGTCTCGGTGATAAAGGAGGTTTAGGCTGTTGTGCTGGTTTTGCTGGTTCAGGCCTTGGAGTAGTAGTTGTAGGTGGTCTAGGCACAAGAATAGGATTTTCAGTTTGATTATTTCTGTTTATTTCATTTTGCCTTGCTTGTTCCGGTAACCTTATACGAATTAAACTTCTGCCGCCTTCGTTAACTGGTTGTCTTTCCGGTCTAACCTGTTCAATGCGTGTTCCGGATGCTCTTTCAATATTTCCGACATCCGGAGCGCGGCCGCCGTTGTTGTTTCTAACAACATCAGCGCCCGGTTCAACATTACGGGTTTTAAACCGACCCACATCCCGGTTAATAAAATTCTTTTCCGGGACAACCACCCAGGTTTTACGTATATATTCTTGATCATAATTATTTCTATCTTTTATACCCGGGGGAGGCAGCGGTGCCCATCCAACATAACCGTTTGAATGATACCATCTTACTCTTGCAGGCTGCCAATCGTAATTTGGAATCCACACCCAGCCGTAGAAGTTGTCGTAAGTCCAATAACCGTAATGATAAACCATCCAGGCATACGGTTCGTTTCCGACCCACATCCAGCCGCTGTCCGTATACATCCATTGTCCGTTGTAATAAGGCTGCCAGTTTGTTTCGTCGGAGGGTCTCCAGACTTGCCCAAGTCCGGGAACGTTTATCCACCGGCCATAATTATCTAGCGTATTGAATGTAGATTCCGGACCGTTATTATTTTTATTAATGTTGGTATAACATCCCTGTAAAATTGTTAACAATATAAAACAAGATATATAAATTAATTTCTTCATTTGAAATCTCCGCCTAATTATTATATCCATAATTTAATACACGTATTATTAAAAGGAAATATAAATAAATTTAATGTTTATTTTTTAGAATATGGTTTAAACTTTCCTCCACTTCGTTTCTAGGTAGATTTCCGTTTTCAAGCTGGGTATTGTCCTTCTGCAGAAGTCGTTCATAAAAGTCTTTTCCTTTATCAAGAAAAGAATTATCCATCTCAATAAGTGAAAATAATATATCTTCAGCTTTATCGAATCTGCCGGTGAATTCATAATAATAAAAAAGTTTCTCTTCGATATCTTGAGGTAATTCATAATCTTTTAGTTTATCAATTACTTCATTTATTTTCCCCGGATGATCCTCACCAATCATAACTTTAGATCTTTCAATTCCTTCAACAAACATAAATAGTGAACGCATATAAAATTCGATCCGGTTTTCATCATCACCTTGTAATTCAAAAATTTCGGCTTCTTCTTTAAATACTACTCCAAGCAGGTAACATTTAGGCCCTAAGAGATTTTCTTCCGGCTCCATTAATTGAACCAATTGAGAATCGGAAAGACTGTTGATAAACATTCTGTCCATGCCAAGTAGTTCTTTTGTTGCCATATCTAGTTCGTGGAAAGCATCTTTATAGTTTTTGGTGTTTTTAAAAAATAAAATCTTTGCCAGAACTCTGGAAAGGACATCAATCATTCTAAGTATATAGTCTCGTGTAAGCATACCGAATTATTTTTATGAATAACATTTGCCAAGATAACTAAAAGTATTTTAAGGTAAAACGGCAGATATCTTAAACCTAACCGAACATATTTGAAGGGAATGCAGAATAAAGATATAGGGTATAGAGTTATAGGGACAATTCATATCGCCTTAAACAGCTATACCCTTATTTCCATACCCGAAAAATTTATTTTCGAATATGAACTAATGAGAATTTAATTAAGTTTAAGATTTTTCAGGGTACAAAACAACCTTAACATAATTTTTCATATTAAAATATTTCTTTGCGGTTTTCATAACTGCTTCTTTGGAAAGGTTATCTATTCTATTTTCTTCTTTGTTAAATTGGGAAAAATCCATGTTATAAAAGCTGTACCTGTAAAGGGTATTCAGCCAAAAATTATTCTCTTTAAGATTTACTTCTCTCTGACGCCGCTGTATTTCTTTCACTTTGGTAATATAAATATCGGCAACAGGAATATTCTTTAAGCTGTCAATAGTTTGAAAGACAGCGTCAACAAGTTCGTTTACACGTTTGGGTGAACAGCCGAACATAATAGAAATGTTATATTCCTGGTCAGGATATTTTTGCCCGGTTGCATTAATCCAAACTCCGTAGGTACCGCCTTTATTTTCTCTAATGTTTTCTCTTAATTTAATGTCCAATACATTTCTCATTGACTCAAGGTTATAATTATTCTGGTACCCCCATTTATACGAGCCTGTAAAAGTAAGGCTTACCATGCTTTTAGGCTCAATACCTTTTTTTACTTCTTTTGAAATAACACCGGCAGGAGGATTGATTTCCGGATTCTTCCAGTTCTCATTACGGTTAATCGAAGGTAGGCTCCCAAGGTAAGTTTCAACAAGAGGTTTTATTTTCTCCTCATCAAAATTACCAACCAGTATAAAAGTAAAACCGGAAGCATCGGCAAACCTGTTTTTATAAATTTGAAGTGATTTCTCCAGGTTCAAATTGTTTATTACATCTTCCGACCATGGCTTTCTTCTTAAATTATACTGCGAAAGCGTAACCGTAATAGTGTCCTGGAATGCCGATTCGGGGCTTAAATTTTTGTTTGCTAAAAAACTTTTAATTCGTGTTTTGTAAACTTTATAGGCGGAACTGTCTATCTTTGGCGAAGTAAAGTACAAATAAATAAGCTGGAACATCGTCTTAATATCCTTCGGCGAAGCAGAGCCGTTAATGCCTTCCGAAAGCTCGCCTACGTATGGATAAACTTTAACTACTTTTCCGGCAAGCAGCTTTTGAAGGGCAACAAGATCAAACTTACCGACGCCGCTAAGTTGGACTAACGCACTTGCAGTTTCCGCCGGTATAAAATCTTTATCCGGTACAAGAGAATTACCGCCCGGACTGAATGCATGGAACAAAATTTCATCGTTCTTAAAATTGGTCGGTTTTAAAATTACTCTAACACCGTTGGCAAGAGTCCATTCCGTAAAATTCATATCGATATTTTTTGTTTCCTTAACTATTTTGGAACCCGAAGGTACTTTATCAACCAGCGGAAGATTTGAAACTTTATCCACGTATGCTGTAAGTTTTTCGTTCTCAACTTTTTTAATAACTTCTTTAAGTTCATCTGCAGTAGGAATAGTTACTCCTTTCTTTTCAGGTGCACCAAGCATAATAACCCTGTTCTTGCCGGTAATATAATGCGGCGCCAGGCTGTCAACTTCGTTTAACGTAATTCCCGGAAGTAATTTTTTTACCATTTCGTATTCATAAGCTATTCCCGGTATGGGTTCATAATTTAAATAATTATTGACGTACTCATTTATTATTTTTGAAGATTCGGTTTTATTTCTTTCGTTATAAGCCTGTTCATAATTTCTAACCATTTTTTCTTTTTCACGGTTAAGTTCGGTTTGAGTAAAACCGAATTGCTTAACACGTTCGGCTTCGGTTAACATTGCTTCAAGGCCTCTTTCAGCGCCGCCGTTTTTTACCATCCCGCCTATATAGTAAACATCTTTACTGCGGACGAACCTGCCTTTTGCAGAGGCTGCCATTAGAAACGGAGGATCCGGTTTTAGTGCAATCTCATTCAGCCTTTCATTTAACATTGAATTATAAAGATTCTCAATCAAATAATGCCTGTAATCTTTCAAAGTTTTTTCTTCTTCAACAGGTAATTTGTAATAGACGCCGATGCTGGTATACGGCATTTCCGGATCGGTAGCAATTGCAAAAAGAGTTTTATTATTTCCGGGCACGGAAAATATTTTTCTGTCTCTTTCGTTTTTGGGTGAAGGTATTTTTGAAAAATATTTTTTAATTACATTCTCCATCCATTTGGGATCGAAATCCCCTACCGCAACAACTGCCATTAAATCCGGCCGGTACCAGTCATGGTAAAATTTTCTTAGTGTACTGTGTTTAAAATTCTCAATTATATTTTTCTTGCCGATAGGCAGCCTTACTGCATATTTAGAATTCTTAAAGAGAATAGGAAATTGTTTATCCCTAATTCTTGCATAAGCACCTCTTCCAAGCCGCCATTCTTCTACAATAACACCTCTCTCCTTATCAATTTCATCGTCTTCAAAGCTTACGTTGTGTGCCCACTCTTTAAGTATTTGTACCCCCTTTTCAACAACTTTAGCAGTGTCGGTAGGTACTTCAATCATATACACCGTTTCATCAAAACCGGTATACGCATTTATTTCCGGCCCGAACTTCATACCTATTGATTCCAGGTAATCAATAATTTCATGTTTTTTATAGTTCTTTGTTCCGTTAAAGCTCATGTGCTCTACAAAGTGAGCCAGTCCCTGCTGAGCAGAATCTTCCAGAATTGAACCGGCATTAACAACAAGGCGCAGGTATGCGCGTTTTTCCGGTTTCTTGTTTTGCCGGATGTAATAAGTAATGCCGTTTTTTAGTTTACCCACCTTTACATTTTTATCAACAGGAATAGGTGCGGATAGATTGACTTGCTGTGCATTTATAAATGAGGCAAGCAGTAAAAACGATATGAGGAAAGCGAATCTTTGAAGGTGTTTCATTACAAACCCCGTTTTGTTAATGAAAAAATGTTGATTTTATTTTAGAACCATTGTCCCTGATTTTTAAGCTGTTACAATTTAATAAATTCTTTTATTAAAAAATATTTTAATCTGAAATTATTGCAGTATGCTAAATGAGTTGAACTATTACTCATTATCATGATTATCAAACCGGCTTAGCCAAAGTTCATTCTTTTTCTTTTCTTCTTCTTTTTCCAATTCTAGCCTTTCATGGGCA
The DNA here is from genome assembly GCA_046704255.1 of Ignavibacteriaceae bacterium. Classification (GTDB taxonomy): domain Bacteria; phylum Bacteroidota; class Ignavibacteria; order Ignavibacteriales; family Ignavibacteriaceae; genus FEN-1297. Next base: position 15,351 of record JBJKSH010000234.1, read on the forward strand.
AGTAATTCTTCCAGGCGATCGTTAATTACATTCTTTAGTATGAAACAATAAAAATAAAAAAATGCGAGCGGGATAAACAGGAAAGCTTTTAAATAACCAAGAATATATCCAAGTACTATAAATGCGGCGGAAGGAACAATTACAGTTAAGACAAAAGAAATAATCCAGGCTTTTTTTCTTAGTTTAATAAATGCATACATCATGAGCGGAAGAAATATAATCGATGCAATAACAGCAACCGTAAATACAAAGCTCCAAAAGAAAGAAGAAATATAAAGAAATGAAGTAGACAAAGTATAGTTTAAAAACCTGCTTAATCTTTGGAGATAATATCTTTCTTCGGAAACCGGATAAAAATCCATTTAAATTTTTCCTTATTCCACGGTTACACTCTTAGCAAGGTTCCTCGGCTGGTCTACATTCAATCCTTTTTTAACTGCTATGTGATAAGCCAAAAGCTGTAAAGGTATTACGGTTAAAATGGGCATTAGCATTCTTATAGTGCCGGGAATTTTAATTGTATAATCAACTAGCTTATCTATCTTATCGTCGTTTTCACTGGCAATTGCAATTATTCTTCCCTTCCTGGCTCTGGTCTCTTCTATGTTGCTTATTATCTTTTCATAAGTTGAATCTTTCGGCGCGATAAAAACCGCCGGCATATTTTCATCTATTAAGGCAATAGGCCCGTGTTTCATTTCTGCTGCGGGGTAACCCTCGGCATGAATATAAGATATTTCTTTCAGCTTAAGCGCACCTTCCAATGCAACCGGAAAATTATATCCCCTTCCCAGGTAAAGAAAGTTTTTAGCTTCTTTAAATTCGGCAGCAATTTGCTCTATCTGATCATTCAAATTTAAAATGCTGTTTACTTTATCCGGAATTGTCTTTAATTCTTCCGCAATTGATTTGCCGTCGACAAGACTCATATCTTTTTTACGCGCAATAAGCAAAGCAATTAAAGCTAAAACCACAAGCTGGGAAGTAAACGCTTTTGTAGAAGCAACACCAATTTCCGGGCCGGCATGTGTGTACACACCGGCAGCACTTTCTCTTGCTATGGAACTGCCTACAACATTGCAAATACCTAATGTTAATGCACCCCGTATTTTAGCTTCGCGTAAAGCCGCAAGTGTATCGGCAGTTTCGCCGCTTTGAGAAATAAAAAATATTGCATCGTCTTTATTAACAATAGGATTCCTGTACCTGAATTCCGAAGCATATTCAACTTCGGTAGGAATACGTGCAAACTGTTCGAACATGTATTCGCCTACGAGTCCCGCATGCCACGATGTTCCGCATGCCGAAATAATAATTCTTTTGGAGTTAGCCAGTTGCTCGGAAACTGTTTCCAGTCCGCCTAATTTGGAAGTACCTTTATCCGGCAGCAGCCTGCCGCGCATAGAGTTGTAAATAGATTCCGGCTGTTCCATAATTTCCTTAAGCATAAAATGAGCGTAGCCGCCTTTGTCTATTTCATCAAGAGTCATTGTAATTTCGTGAACCTCTTTATCAATCTCTTTATCAAAAACTGTTTTTGCAACAAAATGATCTTTGAATATCTCAACCACTTCCCCGTCTTCCAGGTAGACAATTTGTTTTGTGTGGGCAAGAATTGCGGAAACATCCGAAGCAACAAAATTTTCGTTTTCTCCTATACCTAAAATAAGCGGCGAACCTTTTCTTGCAGCTATCATTTTATCCGGTTCGTTCTTATAAATTACAACAAGGCCGTATGTACCTTCCACTTCGCTTAATGCAAGCTGCACGGATCTGAAAAGAGAATGCCCCTTTACCAAAAAACTATCTATTAAATGAGGAATCACTTCCGAATCAGTATCGGTTATAAATTTGTATCCGAATTTTTGCAAGCCTGTTTTTAGTGTTTGATAATTTTCAATAATGCCGTTATGAATTACAAACAGGTTCTTCGATTCATTGAAATGCGGGTGGGCATTTATTTCGTTGGGAACACCGTGCGTTGCCCATCTGGTATGGCCTATACCAAGAACGGCAGATAGGTTAAGACTCTCAATCTTCTTTTCCAGCAATGCTACTTTGCCTTTGTTTTTTATTACCTGCGATTCATGATTAAAAATTAGCCCCAGGCCCGCCGAATCATAACCGCGGTATTCAAGTCGTTTAAGCCCGTTGATTAAAATAGGTACACAATTCTTTTCACCGATATAGCCGACAATCCCGCACATAGTTGCCTCATCATTTAAGTTAAAAAAACTTTTAGGTAATTTACAAAAATTTTTGCGAAATATGTTTTTAACAGATTACATTTAGTTACCAACAACAGTAAAAATGGTTCTTAAATATTTTAGAGTAATGGCTCTTTTGTAATTGCCTTTCTTCATTTAATTTTACTCCTCATTTTAACGGAAATAAATTGAAACCGAAGCATTGGTTCGTTTTTATTTTAGTCGGTACAATATGGAGTTCATCGTTTATGTGGATAAAACTGGCGGTGCGGGAAGTAAGCCCTGCCATGCTTGTTGCAATCCGCGTTACGCTTGGGTTTTTATTCGGTGCCGCAGTAATTTTTATTCGAAGAGTAAAGCTGCCTAAAAAACTAAATGAGTGGCTGCCGCTTATATTGCTGGGAGTTACAAATTTTGCAGCGCCTTTCTTCCTAATATCCTGGGGAGAAAAATCGATTGATTCGTCCGTAGCAGCCGTACTGGATGCTACCGTACCTTTGTTTACAATTTTCCTGGCTCATTATTTTTTAAAGGATGACAGGATGACTCCGCAAAAAATTTTAGGATTATTAACCGGCTTTTTCGGCGTTATTATTCTGTTAAGCAAAAACCTGGGAAGTACTTCCGGCTCAATTGCGGGAGAAGCTGCCGTGGTGATGGCTTCAATATTCTATGCAGGCAGTGCCGTGTTTATTCGTAAAACAACACAGGATACTCCCGGTATCTTACGAAGTACCGTTCCGATGCTTTCCGCATCTTTAATTGTGTGGACGGCAGTGTTTTCGACTCAAAGTCCGGTAATATTACCAAAGCTGGAACTAACATGGATTGCTCTGCTAATTTTGGGCATAGTCGGTTCGGGCCTGGCTTTTTTGCTGGCATTTTATCTTATTCACGAAATAGGCCCGACCCGTTCCACAATGGTTACTTATTTATTTCCGCTTGGAGGTATATTGTTCGGAGTATTGGTTCTTGACGAACAAATTACCTGGCAGCTTCTTATAGGAGGAGTATTAATTATCAGCAGTTTGTTTATTGTTAATTTTAAACCGGTACGAATATTTTCAACCGGTAACCGGAAATCGGAAATAAAATAATTTTTTTGCTCAGGTTGCCGCTTAACAGTTTTTAAATTCAAACTGTCAACGGGAGTTATTTTAAATCAATTCGTTAAATTATTAAAATCGCCGCTCTTGTCTTCCGTTACTCTATCTTAGCTAACTTTTGAATCTCCGATTTTTCTACACTGCCGTTCTTATAAATAATTTTATAAAAATACACGCCGTTGGCAATTATATCGCCGTCCTGGTCTCTGCCGTCCCAGTAAACTTTGTTAAATCCTATTTTCAATTTGGAAGACATTACATTAATAGTTCTAATTAACCTGCCCGCAACAGTAAAGATTCTTATGTAAAGCTCATCCGGCGGCTGCGACCCGGTTAATTGAAACGTAAAATATGTATCGAACTTAAACGGATCCGGATAATTATAAAAATTACGAATACCCGATTGATTGTAAACATAAAATTGAATTTGAGCAGCCGATGAATCCGCGTAATTACCGGAATGATCTTTTGCAAGAATACTTAAAGTATGCTCGCCGTCGGTAAGTGTTGGCGTCCAGGTTACATCTGCTTCGGAATGAGGATAAGGATTATATGAAAAGTGAACATCAGGCCGGTTAAATATAAAAAGATTGTTATCGAAAATAATTGAAAAATCGGTTGTATCCAGCAGGAAGGGACTGTTGTCTTTAAGAGAAATTAAAATTTTAGGTTTGGCGGAAATAATATCGCCGTTGTAAATTCTCTGCCCGTCGGAAGTAATATTTAAAGAAGGACTTGTTGTATCCCCCGCAATAAAAAATTTGCCGGAAGCAATATTGTTAAAAGTATAAAATTCATTTTCAATTGAATTAACTTTTGCGGTAATTGTATTGCCGGATATCAAATCACTAGTTTGAATTTGAGTATTAAAATGTACGGAGCTGTCTGCTGCAAGAGAAAAAGTTTTTGAGTAAAATGCGGAATCATCTGAATTTAAATAAAGCTTAACATTTGCAGAATCGTCCTTAACTAATCCGTAGTTGTGTAAAACGATGTTTATATTTACAGGCACACCCTGCAAAGCCGTATCCGGTACAATTGCAATATCATTTTCCGAAACGGAAATATCCGGCAAAGATGAATAATTTACGGATACGGCATTAAGCCTTACCGGTTCTTTGCCGGTAAAAGTTGAATCGGTAAATGTAAAATTCATTTTTAAATATTCGTATTTCTTACTGTTCACATTGCTCAAAGAGTATGAATCCGGCAGCGCGGTTTTAAGCGTATCCCATTTTAAAGTTGAATAATTTTGGCCTAGCAGAACCGCATTATAAGTTGCATTGCTGCCGAAATTTTCTACCGAATACGAAAGGCTGTTCCATTTACCTGCCGGCCCAATAATGTTGGTAGCTGCATTACCGGATACATCAAGGTATTTTCCTTTAAAGATAGAAATTTTCGGCACAGTGTTCTGCCTGTAAACGGAAGCATAAACAAGATTGTTTTGCCAATCGTAGCACCATGCATAATATCCCTGAAAAGGTGTGTATGTAACCCATTCTTCTTCAAAGTACCCATCTGAAATTCTTATCCTTCTCATAAAACCGGACTCATAATTTTCGTAAGGAAACAGGTATCCGTCCGAAACAAAAAACCCGGTAAAGCCCTGGTAACTGGTGCTCAAAAGCTTTATATCGGGTCTAGCCAACTGCCAATTTTTAGCCGGGTCTAAAGTTCTAAGAACATAATGATTATCGCCCGTACTGTCGGCTACGGCTAAGTCGTAAACATAATTGCTGTCGGCTGCAAGATAAAAATCTCCGGGTTGAATTCTTGAATCATTATTTCTTATCATTCCTTCTGGTATATGTACGCTTAATGTATCGCCGGTATTAATACTCACCCTTAAAAGGAAATAAGGATTGCCGGTTGCAACATAAATATAACCGTCGCGGAAATAAAACATAGAATTTCTAATCGGAGCAAAGAAGTTCGGAATAGTTCCGTAATACCTGCCTTTTATCGTTCCGTTAAAGCCTGTTCCAATTTTATAAATCCTTGTATCCCCGGCCTTGTTATAATTGCCTGCATAATACCAAAGCAAACCGAAATAAATATATTTTCCATCCGTTGTAATTGCGGTCATCCCTGTAGAATCAAAAATAGAAGAATTGGAAGGATAAACATCTTGCAGAAAAGTTTTGTTGGAAGGCCTCGGGGGTAAATAGCTTGAATTTAAAACCAGGCCGGAATCCGTAAGATTCATATTATAAACATCAAACATATTCATCTGCCTGCCGGAAATGTAATAACCGTTTACATTAGAATTTTGAATAGAAAATGTTCTGGGTACACTCCAGCTGCTTGAATCCTGACCGTTATAAATTCTGGAACGCCAATAATAAATACCTTTTTTTAAGTTATTCGCTCTCCAGGTTACCAGCCCGTCGGCGGCAGTTAGCGAAGGCGAACTTATAGGTGTTTGAAAATTCAAGTTGGTATCTATCTGGATATAATACTCCAAAGTATTTGATATGTAAGCGCCAATGCCGGCAATTTTAAAATCAACAAAATTATTTTTAGTAGAATAACCCTGGATTGGTGAAATTATGTTAGGATTATTTAAATTAAAAACAGCAAACGAAACAGAACCGGAGTTATCCGAATGATCGGCTTCGGGAATGATATCGGTTTCATTTACCTTTGCGGTTAAAGAATAAAGATCTGCTTTATTAGGAACCCATGTAAAATAAACCGAATCTTCCAAAGCAAAGCTGGGTAATCTTTTTGGAGGAAGCTGATATGAAGTATCCGGTGCACTTACAAATAATTGTACGGTTACCGAATCTCCGGGAAATACAACACCTAAATTCTGCACTTTAACCTTAACCTGAAGTGTTTCATTTACAACAGCATTTTCTTTTCCCGTAGTTATATCGGAATCCGTTATTCTAAAGTCGGGTTTGTCCGGCATAGCAAGTTTAAAGGCAGGATCTCCAAGATAAGTTAGCAATGCAATTTGACCTGAAGTATATCCGACAGCAGGCGCAACATCTTTAATATTTTGAAAAACCTTACCGGAGATATAATCCCGCTTATTAAAAAACTGATTGAAGATTAAGCCGTCAAGGTAAGTTCCAACCAGCCAGTAAGTAAGCCCGACATTACCGAAGAACCCTATACATCCCTTGCCCGGCACTTTGTTAAATTGTTCGCCGAAAACATTTTGATCGTCAAAGTGGGCAGTATAACATGTAAGGCTTAAAATAAGCGGCAGCCTTCCGCCGTTATTAAGAAGATAAATATCATCATTAAGAAAAGTTAAATCCCATTGGTAGCCGCCGCCGTGCCCGTAAAAATTAGTAAGAACCGTACCGTTATCAATTTGCTGCCTAATCTGCGGGCCGCTTCCTTCATACTTAACGTAGTCCGGCTGATCCGGGTAGCGCATTATCATTGTAGCTCGAAATCCGTTTGGTAAAACATAATTCTGCCTAAGCTCATCGCTTGCATAATTAAGCCCCAGTTGTTCTTCATCCTGCTGGCTTAAACCGGAAGATATAAGTAGAACATTCTGCTTCCATTCTTTTGTATTATCCGCAGGATAGTTTATAAGTTTATCAACCAATACATTTCCTTCGGCCACCGTCTCGCAAGAAAGCCTACCGATTGCAAGGTCCGGATGAACATCATTACCGGAAACGGCAACAATCATATTATCGCTTACACCTTCACCGTAGATAGGCGTATAATAAGGAATAGACGGGACAAAATCCGGCCTGCTTGTTGTAAGCACATGCCTGTAATCGTGGCTCATATCGCCGAGAAGAACAACATAGGAAGGTGAAGGTTTCTGCCAGTTGTAAAACGCATACTTTACAAAATCCTGCAGTGCATAAGGATCCAAAAGTCCGTTTGAGAATTCATTATAAATTTGATTTACATAAACAATTTTTATCCTAGGATCCGGAATCGAAGTATCCGGGAAATTCGTCTGCCTAAAGTTTGCAAGCCTTTCCGCAACGGATTTAAAATCCGGGTTGGCAATAATTATATAATCCGCCCCGTTGGAAGTACTTCTCAAATCCGACTTGATGCTTTTAACGATAGAATCCGGGGTAAGAAAATAATCATTGCCCGCACAAAAATAATCCGTAGGCGTATTAACGGTATCTACAAAAAGTACCGAGTTGTACTGGTCATGCGGTATCAAAGGTTTTGTAATCATTTCATTTTCTTGAGGGATAAAAACCGTTACCGTATCTCTTTGCCAGCCGTAGGTCCAGTATCTTATTATTCCTGTTTGATTAGGGGGGCTGCTGAATTCAATATGGTTTGTGTCTGCTCTGTCATCTTTCCAATAATCAATTTCAAACCAGTTAACGGCTGCCTCGTCGCTGCCTGCATTCGGGCAGGCATCACCTTTATCGACAACTTCCAAAACATTACCGGTGGGATAAAGATGAAAGTCGTTATTTGAGATTTTTACAGTCTGATCAAAAGTAGCTGTATTTTGGTTGCTCCACATTATAGACGAAATGGTCTTGCCGTTTAAAATAATATAAGCTCTATGATTAAGCCCGCAGTTTCCGCTGGTTGTTAGCCCTTGAAGCTGTACTTTAAATGTAACGTAAGCCGAATCGGCATCAAAATTTTTCATGCTGACAAAATGATAATTAAACTCATGCTGCACACTTCCGCTCTGTCCGGAAATATTATCCCACAGCCAAAAGTCTCTGTGGTCGTCACCGGCATAACCAAGATTTTCAAACAACGAGTCTCTTTCGAAATGCAGCTTTGTATAACTGGTTTGATATGTATAATCATATTTATCCGAATAGCCGTTTTTAATTTTGTACCTTAAACCGGAAGAATCTGCCTGTACAGAAAAAAAGTAAACATTATCATTGTTATAAATATTTGAATAACAATAAGGAGTTGCCGGCGGCGGATAACCGACAAATTCAAAATAATCACCGGCATCAAACACTCCGTCATTATTTACATCTGCCACATATATAGGAACCTGCGCACCGTTATTATATAATTCCAGCTTATTCAACGGCACATCATTTATTTGAGCGCCGCTTGCTGCAAGCTGGTTGTAGGCAACCCTATATAAGCCTTTGTTCTTTACATAAATTTTTAGATAGTTTTTATTGGGATTATACCAGTAAGAATTAGTTGAAAGAGTTCTATTTAATCCGGCTGATTTAATCATTCCAGTAAATTGTATAGCCTGTTTGCTGTTTACAACGGAGCTTTGTATAAATTGATTTGTTTCCGGATCATTTACCCGGCTTAACGCCTGAAGTTTCGATATGGAACTGCTTCCGAAATCAACTTCGACTACTATTTTTTTATTGAATACCAATTCTCTGGAAACAGGATTGAACTGGAAGGGAGAACTGTTCAGAATTATTATTCTCGAGTAGCGGTAAAAATAATCGTCAATTATGCCGGATGCTTCCGAAGGATAAAATTTATCGGTACCGTAAATCTTTTCATTTAAATCTTTAATTGAAATGGGCCGTACTACGGAATCCTGTTTAGGCAGAGGAATTATAAATTTATTTTGAAAAACAGTTTTATCTACGGAAATTATTTTTACGATGGGATTGGAATTAACCGGTACGCCGATATGTATATAATAAGCGGGCAGCCAGGGATCGCCTGCTTCCCTTATAGGATAACTGAAACCTATAATTTTCTGAAATTCTTTTCCTGAAATTAAAGTGTCTTTTAAACTGTAGCTGTTCGCGAAATCAAATTCAACTTTAACATGATCTGAAGTTGATTCGAGCACTTTGTAATGCTGCCCGAATGCTGCAGCAGCAGCCATAATAATTATTAAAAAAGTATATAAGAAAAATTTCATCTCTACAATAAGGTTTTTAAATAATCTACAATCTTATTCTACAATGTAAACCTTTATATCTGCCGTAATAGACATATAAAGGAGTTAAATATTTGAGAAATAATAATAATTTTATTGTACTATTTTACTTTAGTGAATCCTTGGTGACTTAGAGTCTTTGCGGCTGTTTTTTGCCACTAAGACTCAAAGACACTAAGTGTTAAAATTTTTATGAATCATTCAAAATCCACAACAAAAGATGCCCAAAAAATATTATCATCAGTTCGTACTCCGTTTAATTTATTCGCGGAGTAAGTGTAATTTAAATTCAAATAGTACCCGTAGCCGAATTCATACTGCATGTTGGCAGTTAAATAATCATAAACTTCTAAGTTTCCTTTAAGAAGGTAAGAATACTTGGAAGAATATACGGAATAATTATTTAAAAAATTGCCGCCGAAATTTTCTATTAAATCACCGCTCTTATCGTAAATATTATTGCCGTGCAGCGAATGGCTGTAGCGAACATTTAGATTTAACCTTGAATTAACCCTGTAATTTATTTCTGCTGAAACTCTTGCTGAATTAGGCTGCAGATTTGTTCCAAGCAGGTAACCGTTACTCGAATAAGTCAACGCTTCACCTATACCCGGGTGCGAAAACATATACGGCCTTATCTGGAGATATTCAAGTTTCAAAGTTAAATCTTCGGGCATTAACGGGCTCGTCGTCATAACACCCACCTGCCATTCATTCCCGTTGTTGCTTCTTGCCCATTCTCCCTTAAAGAGATACGAAAAATTTATATCATCTAAAATAATAGACGAACTTACTTCCAGCCCGTTCATTATTTTATCTCTACCGTCAAAAGCAAGAAAGGAATTATCAAGGTCGTTCATGGAGCGCTGCGCCGATTCCCAGAATAAAAACGGATTTAAGTACGCAAGCTCAAACGGGCGATCGGAATATATTATCATCTGCGTAATTCCAAATGAAAGCGAAGGATTAGCCTGATAGCCCATCCTGCTTATTGCCACATACTTGGCTAATTTGTACTTAACATTTCCCACGAGCGAATCCACATACTGAACAATCGGTTTCTGTACAAGCCATCCGTGAAGAAAATCGTACCTGAATTTTTTATAAGCAATTCCGAATCTCACAAAATCAAATAAAGGAGGATTGTCGGAGAGAATTGTTCTGTCTATATAGCCGTTCCCCCAAAGTACTCTTTCTCTTCCAAGTTCCAAATTTACAATTCCTTTTTTAACTCTTATATATCCCTGTGTCCCGTCCACAAAATTTATATCCGTATGATTAAAAGTAAAGCTTTGTTCAACTCTAGGATCCAGCCTTGCAACTTCCCTGCTGCCGAACACGGCGGCATTTGTCCCCTGCAAGTAAAACCCGAACCAGTTATCATAGCTGCCGTGAATAATTCCTCCTACATTAAGAAAAGTACTGTTATCTTTATACAAACCCGAATAAGTATATTTTGCTTCTAGCACCGGATCAATATAAAAAGTAACTGCAGTATCCCGGTATAAATACAAATGTTTTTCCGAATTGGAAAAAAGTCTTTGGCCGAATTCATGCGGGAAATTATGGAATATATTTTTCTTGTTTTGGTTTCTTCCGGTTAAATCGAATTTTTTTTCCATCCTTTTTAAGAAGTCCAAATCCGTATTGGTAAGTTTAGCTTTACTGCTGTCTATTTGAAGAAGATAATTTATTACCTTCTGCCTGGAAACCGGGAGGATAACATCATTATAATTTTTTAAAATGCCTTCCACCTGCATTTCCTTTAGAAACGGGTAAACAGGATGGCCGACCGGTACATTTTCTACCTGTGCAAAAACCAAAACAGAAAAACTTATGAATAAAAAAGCCTCAATAAAAAAAATTTTTACAGGGATAAAAAAAATTTTCATTTACAGTTTATGATTTTGAACCGGAATCGGCAGTGAGAGATATCGGCGTAACACTTATACTTTCCGTATCAAATTGATCGATTTTGCTTGAAGGATTAAAATTAGGAACGTAATATTTTAATATTGAAATCCAATCTTCTTTCGTAGAATAATAAAGTAGGTTCTTAAATTCTTCAACCATAATATTTATAGATTCTTCGTTATGCATGCACACAAGGCGGGACTTAAAAATTTTCTCGTGAGGAGTAGCAATAACTCCTTCTTCGGCAGTTAAAACTTCTTCAAACAGTTTTTCACCTTCGCGTATTCCTGTGTACTCTATTTTAACATCTTTGCCGGGAATTAAATTATTCAACAAAATAAGATCGCGCGCAAGGTCAACAATCTTAATGGGCTCACCCATATCCAGTATAAACACATCCCCGTTTTTACCGGTAGCGGCAGCCTGCAATACCAAAGCAACCGCTTCGGGAATCGTCATAAAATATCTTTTCATTTCCGGATGAGTAATTGTAATAGGCCCGCCGTTTTTTAACTGATCTATAAAAATAGGAAGTACGCTGCCGCGGCTGCCTATAACATTGCCAAACCTTACCGCAACAAAATTGGAGCTGCCGGACTTACCAACACCCGTAACAATATACTCTGCAATCCTTTTGGAAGCACCCATTATGCTGGTAGGATTTACAGCTTTGTCCGTAGATATTAAAATAAAATTCTCCACGCCGAAAGCACTGGAAGCAGATGATAATACATGGGTCCCGATAATATTTACCCGCACCGCTTCTTCCGGAAATCTTTCCATAACCGGTACATGTTTATATGCAGCGGCATGAAAAACAACATCGGGCCTGAAATCATTAAACATCCTGTCGACTTTATCTTTGTTGGAAATATCGCACAGGTACATTTTAATTGCACCGCCGCTGAACATTCTTTCCAGTTGTAGTTCAAGGTCGGCAAGGTCGCTTTCGTTTACGTCAACAATGGCAATTTGTTCCGGATCGTAATAAGTAACCTGTCTCGCAATTTCACTGCCAATGGAACCGGCGGCGCCGGAAATTAAAACTCTTTTATTTTTTATATAACCGGTAATGGTTTTTGTATTTATGGAAACTGCCTGCCTGCCTATCAAATCGCTTACATCAATATCACGTATATCGTTTACACCGACAGTAATCGTATTGGAACTGTCGTTTATAGTTGAAATAACTTTTATATCATTAACGCCGGCTTCTTTGGCCATTGTTAAAATCCGCCTGTGAAAATTTCTATCTGCGGTAAGAACCGATATTAGAATGGTATCAATTTTATATTTCTTTATTATATCCTGCAATTCATTTATTGTGCCGATAACTCTTATACCCTGGTAGTACATGGACTGCTTCAGCACATCATCATCTATAAAACCGATAACATGAAACTTTCTCGTATCGCTTCTGTTTATATCTCTAAGAAGCTGCTCTCCGCTGCTGCCTGCACCGATAATAAGAGTTCTTTTTAACTCCCCGTTGCGAATGCTTTGCCTCATTACTTCCAGGTACATCCTTTTGGAAATTTTTATACCGGAAGAAAATAAAAAGCTGAAAACAAGATCAATCAAAAGTATTGTTTTGGGGAAAGCGGAAAAAGCCTCCGCATTAAATCCGAAAATAATAATGAATAAAATACCGTTGCTTAAAAGACAGGCTTTAGCAATGTTCGCAAGGTCTTGCAGCGAAACATACCGCCAGGAGATATCATACAGTTTAAAGTAATAAAAGACAAGAAGCTTAATAGCAACAAATATTAAAAGGATGATATAAAAATAGCCGCTGTACAATACAATTGAACTTTCGTCTTTTATTGATATTGCAAGTATAAAAGAAAGTACAAAAGCTATTATATCAAAGAAAATAAATGTAATTTTTCTTAAAGCGTTGGAGGGAGAAATAAAAACAGAAGGCTTATTGTTCATAAAATAATCCCCTTAATAGTGTTAAACAGAATTTTTAAATCGGTTAAAAAACCGAACTCATTTAAATATTTTTTATACAATATAATTTTGTCAGGAAGAATTTGCGTTAAATAAATATTTTCCACGTTTCCGCTTTTAAGCATGGCCGCTTCGTTTTTGTACTTAACTGAAGCAAAATCCGTAATACCGGGTTTTATTTTAAGTATGCCGGTATATTCGTCTTTAAAATGATTAGCATATTTAAAAAGTTCCGGCCGCGGGCCTATAATACTCATATCGCCTTTCAGCACGTTAAAGAACTGAGGAAGCTCATCTAATTTAAATTTTCTTAAGAATTTACCTGCTTTGGTAATTCTACTGTCGTTTCCCGATGATATATCCGGTCCCAAATTTTCTGCTTCTCTAATCATTGTGCGGAATTTTATAATTTTAAATGGTACCCAATTTTTTCCTATTCTCTCCTGCAAAAAGAAAACAGGAGTACCGGAACTTATTAATATTACAAAAGAGATTACAAAGTAAAAAGGCAACAATAATAATATTGCTATTAATGAAATTACCCCGTCCAAAATTCTTTTTACAATGCCGTACATTAAAATAACATATTAATTTGTTTCTATCAGACTATTATTTTTTAAATTTTTTCGTTAGCATATTTAAGCTCTCTGCAACTTTTTCTATTTGATTGCCTGCCATGCCCGGCCAGATGGGCAGCGTAATAATCCGGGGATAGATAAATTCCGAAACGGGAAAATTATTTATGTCAAGATTAAAAGTATCCCTGTAATAAGGATGCCTGTACAAAGGGATAAAATGAACACTTGTACCAATGCCTAGATTTTTTAGTTCTTCAATTATTCTCGAGCGTGTAACTGTTAATCTTTCAATATTTAAAAGAACCGGGTAAAGATGATAAGACGGTTCTTCCTCTTGTTTATATTTATGCAGTGTAATTAAGTCGTTGTCTGCAAAAAGGGAATTATATTTTTCAAAAATATTTTTTCTTTGGTCACGCATCAAGTCTATTTTTTTAAGCTGTGCCGTAGCAAGCGAAGCCTGTATATCCGTAAAATTATATTTAAATCCCGGGGCAACAACTTCGTAATACCATGAACCTTCGTCGGAATATCTTTTCCATGCATCGCTGTTAATACCGTGCAGCCGCATTACTGAACAGCGGTGCGCAATCTCTTCATTATCCGTGCAAAGCATACCGCCTTCTCCGGCAGCCAAAGTTTTGGTAACATAAAAACTAAAACAGGTAACATCTCCGATTGTTCCTATTGTTTTTCCCTTATACTTAGCGGGAAGTGAATGAGCCGCATCTTCAATAATTCTTAAATTATGTAACCCGGATAATTCCATTATTGCATCCATGTTACAAGGATTGCCGCCGTAGTGAACCGGAATTATTGCCCTGGTTTTATCCGTAATATTTTTTTCAATTTCATCCGGATTAATATTAAACGAATTTTTATCAACATCTACGATAACAGGTTTAGCCTTGAAATAGCAAACAATTTCCGCCGTAGCAGTAAAAGTTATAGCAGGAACAATTACTTCATCCCCCTCCCGGAGTCCGATTGCTTCCAGAGCAAGATGAGCGGCTGCCGTCCAAGATGAAACCGCAAGCGAATGCTTTGCCCCTATGTACGAGCCGAACTCTCTTTCAAAGCGCAACGTTTTCGGGCCGGTAGTCCACCAGCCTGATTTTATGGTATCTACAACTTCATTAATTTCATCTTCCGTTATCAAAGGTTTGTGAAACGGAATGTAATTTTCTTTCATAATTTAAATTTACAACCAAAAATAGTACCAAATCAACTTTAGTTAATTTTGTCAATTAAGCATAAGTAAAATTCTGAATTCTTAATTATAAGAGAATTAAATTTCAGCTTTTATAAAACCTTTTGTAAAAAGAAATTTTAACCCCTTGATAAAACCCAATCCATAAGCAAAGTGTAAAGTAATTACTGCCGCAGGAAAAAACATGCCCGTTTTTAATCCGTTTTGTTTCATAACTTTAATATCAGAACCAAAAATAACTAATAAATATATTGCCGGGACAAAAATACTAATAATTAATTGATAAGCAGATATTAAGAAACCTATCCCGATAAAGAATAAAATTGAAAATAAAAATAGTGCCGGAACTAGTTGACGGAATGATACCGGTAACTTATGTTTTTTAATTGTTGCCATTCTCCAGTAACCGTAATCAAAATATTGTCTGAACAATTCTATTGGTCTTTCTCTTACATAATATTTGCATTTGGCTTTTGGAGAAATATAAACTTTGTAACCGCTTTTGGTTAATCTGAAATTAAAATCATCATCCTGATTTTTTATTAGCCTCTCATCATACAAGCCTATCTTATCGAATACTTCCTTTTTAAATACAGGAAACGCCGCACCTTCCGCATAGCCTTCATAATTCGGGAATCTATGTTTTGCATTTCCAACGCCTATTGGATGCGACATGGCAGCAGCAGCAGCTTTGCCAAAGTTAGATTTTCCTACACTTAAAATCGAACCACCGGTGCAGCCTATTAACGGGTACTTATTAAATAGCTTCAAACATTCAGATAAATAATTCTGGTCATATTCCGTATGTGCACCCATTATTGCAATGTATTTTCCTTTAGCTGCTTTTATTCCAAGATTCATTGCTATTGGTGTAATTTGTTTCTCATTTATAACAAGATACAGGTTTTCATTTTCCAGTTTCATTTCACATATTATTTCCCTGGTTTTATCCGAACTTTTTCCGTCTACAACAATTATTTCAATATTTCCGTCAAAACCTTTCTGATTTAACAATGATGAGATGGTAGTTCTTATAAAATTTTCTTCATTCCTACATGGAATAATTACGGATACTAACGGTGCATTCATTAAAATTTCAATTTTTAAAAACTGAGTTAAGACATAATTTAAATTTTATTTATCTTTTAAATAAATCATTTTATTTAGAAGTGCTTTCATTCTATTAATAAATTTTTGATTTTGATGATACCATTTGTCGGAATATTCTTTAAGTTCAATTCTTCCGGTAATTATATACAAGGCTTTTAATTGTTCGATATGAAGATTATGATAAGTATAAGAAGCAGGGTTTTCTTTAGGGAAATTGAATAAATCATA
>JBJKSH010000235.1:0-5590 GCA_046704255.1 Ignavibacteriaceae bacterium
CTACTTGATTTATTTAGTGCGGTTCCCACACCGCTTTTAGCACTTGAAGTCCACCTTGCCGGTATTCCCGGCCAACCGGATGCAAAATTATTTTCTGGCATTTTTAATTTTCCGCTAATTATGTCAAATTATGTTTATATGATAAGTTAATAATTAAATTCAAATTCAAATTTGATTAAAATTACATTGAAATCAATATGAATTAAATTATTGTGTGCAAAATGACTGCAAGATTATGATGTGGATTAAATAACTAAGAACTTTTCAAATTGTTAAAATACTATTTGTGAAAATTCGTGTAATTAGCGGCTGGTTTTCCTTAAGAAGTATTTGAAAATTATATTTCAAAATAATTCACATGATGATCAAATTAAATTCTTGTTATTTAAAATTTAATCACTTATTTTAATGACTAAAATAGTAGTCATATGACTAAAATAGTAGTCGAATTATAAAATGATCGTAAATAGGATCCTTGATCATATTTTTGTTAATACCGGCAATCTTGCTGTTTTAAGAGTATTAAATGATAGAGTTGTTGGAATATCCGGGAGAGAAACAGCAAGACTTGCAAATATAAGCTTGCGAACTGCACAGCTTGCACTTAGCAACCTTGAAGGTTTAAAAATAGTTAAGCGACAAATTGGCGGGCGCGAACATCTATTTACACTAAATCGGGATAACTTTATAACTAAAGAAATTATAATCAAACTTTTTATAACTGAAAGAAGATTTAAGGATTCTCTTATAAATCAAATTGTTAATAATTTGCAAACACTAGCCGATAGCATTATCCTTTTTGGAAGCGTTGCGCGAAAAGAAGAATCTATTGACAGCGACATGGATATTTGTTTAGTCTACTCTAAAAATAAAGCTGCAATTGAAAAGATTATAAGTACACTTAGAGATGACGTTTACGATACATATGGAATTACTCTTGCTCCGTTTTATGTTACCAGTAATAAATTCAAGACAACCGCTAAAAAAAATCGAGGTCCTATAAATGAAATCCTTAAGGATGGCATTGTTTTAAACGGCTCATCGATAAATGAGCTGATAAATGACTAGAAAAATAAATTACAAAAAATACGAGAGCCAAAAGTATGCAGATTTCCTTAAAGTCGCACAGAGTTTTGGCGATGCCGCAACACTTGCAATTAGCCACGGATATTATAATGCTGCTGGTGTATTAATAATACACTCGGCAATTGCATATGCGGATGCAATTACAATTAAATTTTCATCACAAAAAGTTAGCGGAGAAAGTCATTATGATATAATTGCTTTATTAAAAAATGTACTGCCCTCCCACTTGAAAAATGATTCTGCAATGCAACATTTCAAAAAAATGATTGATCACAAAAACATAGTTTCATATTCAGGGGATGTATACAGTAGGCCCGATATTGATAAATTAAATAAACACTTTATAAGGTTTATAACTTGGGCGAAAAATATTACAAGTTTATAAAAGAAATGAAGATGGTATTTAAATTGTCTTTATTCTAGCTTTTCCGATACTTCTGAAACAATCATAATGCAATCTGTTAAAATGAAATTAAATCACAAAGCATAAAATAAATTAAAGTCTACTCCTATTTTAAAATAAATATTATTCCCGTCTTTTTTCAGCTTTAAAAAGTCGGAAGCAAGTTCCAAAGTAAGAGCTGTGTTGTTGTTTAGATCTATGTTAAACCCGGCTTCTACTCCCAGATAATATATAAAAGCCAAATTTTCGTTTTTATATTTTGGAAACGGTATTAAGCCTATTCCGCAGTAAGGAATTAAGTAAAAATTTTTATCCATTCTTGCAATCGGGCCAAAGTTTAAATAAAGTGAAATATTAGTGAGACCCAATTCCGAGTAAAGCCCCACCTGCGAAGGATTGATTCCCAGCGGCATAACGAAACTTGAAATGCTGTAGCTTATATTCGTATAGAATCTTCTTGAAAAAGATGACAATTTAAAATCATTATACTTTGAAAATCCTATATCCAAATGAACTTTGTAATAAGTTGAAAAATAGTAATAGATGCTGTCTTCAATCGATGAATAACCTGTATAATAGACACCATCATTATAAACACTGGCTGTATCTATTTTTTGATTATCCCGCTGACAGTTAGCATTCTGTATATACACAATAAAAACACAAGCTGCCAGAATTATTTTAGCTTTCATTTCATAACCCCCATAAAATGTTAAAAATAATCTTGCTTAATTAAGAGTCTGTTCCGTTCTCTTAATAATTTCATTCTGAAGTTCAACAGTAAGGTCTACAAAATAATCGCTGTAACCGGCAACGCGGACAATCAAATCTCTATATTTCTCCGGTTCCTTTTGGGCTTTGCGTAAAGTTTCCGCCGTAACAACGTTAAACTGTATATGGTGACCGTCCATACGGAAATAAGTTCTTATAAGATGAGTTAGTTTTTCAATTCCGCTTTCGTCTTCAAGAAGCTGCGGAGTAAATTTTTGATTTAGCAGTGTTCCCCCGGTTCTTAAGTGATCAATCTTGGCTGCGGATTTGAGTACGGCAGTCGGGCCGTTAACATCCGCTCCCTGAACGGGTGAAATTCCTTCCGACAAAGGTTCGCCGGATAATCTTCCATCCGGCGTAGCACCGCAAACACTTCCGAAATAAACATGTGAAGTAGTAGGAAGTAAATTAATCCTGTAATGCCCTCCCTTCGTATTAGGCCTTCCTTCGACGGAATTATAGTACACTTCAAAAATTTCTCTTAAAATATCATCCGCACAGTCATCGTCGTTGCCGTACTTCGGAGTTTCGTTTAACAATTGCTGTCTTAAAGATTCATATTCGTCAAAATTATTTTTAAGTGCATTCAATAATTCACGCATGGAAAAATTCATTTTATCGAAGACATTATACTTTATAGATGCAAGGGAATCCGTTATACTTCCGATTCCAACTCCTTGTATGTAGGAGGTATTATACCTGGCACCGCCTGCGTTGTAGTCTTTTCCGTTTTTAATACAGTCGCTTATAAATATTGAAAGAAACGGCGCAGGCAGATATTCGGCGTACAGTCTTTCAATTATAATGTTGCCCTTAATTTTAATATCGATAAAATAATTTAGCTGCTTTTTATATGCTTCAAATAATTCTTGATAGGATTTGAAATTTTCCGGTATGCCTATTTCTATTCCTAATTTTTGTCCCGTCTTCGGATCGACACCGTTGTTTAATGTTATCTCCAGAATTTTTACAAGGTTAAAATAGCCTGTTAAGATGTAACTCTCTTTTCCAAAAGCACCTGTTTCAACACATCCGCTTGCGCCGCCGTTTCTTGCATCAATAATAGATTTTCCCTGCCGCAGTAATTCCTGAATTATCGAATCGGTATTAAACACGGATGGCTGTCCGAATCCTGTTTTAATAATTTTGATTGCACGTTTAATAAACCTATCAGGATTTTTTTTGCTGACCTGCACCATTGAACTAGGCTGAAGCAGACGCATTTCTTCAATTACATCTAAAAGAATATACGTAAGTTCATTAACAGCATCTTCACCGTTTTCTTTTAATCCGCCTAAGTTTATCAAGCAGAAATCGGTATAAGTGTTGCTTTCCTGGGCCGTTACTCCTACTTTAGGCGGTGCGGGCTGGTTATTAAACTTAATCCAGAAAGCCTGTAAAAGTTCTTTGGCAGAATCTGGAGTAAGTCTGCCTTCTTCAATATCTTTTTTATAAAAAGGATAAAGATGTTGGTCCAATCTGCCTGGATTAAACGAATCCCATGTGTTTAACTCCGTAATAACTCCGAGATGAATGAACCAGTAATATTGAAGTGCTCCCCACAAATTACGCGGTGCATTTGCCGGAACGTAATTACAAATTTCCGAAATGGTTTCAAGTTCTTTTTTTCTTTCCGGAATTTCCTCCTTCAATGCTTTTTCTTTCACCGCTTCCGAATATCTTTTTGCAAAGCTAATAATAGCATCTGCAGAAATAAGCATTGCTTTAAGCTCTTCTCTTTTATTGAATGAATTTCGGTCATTCAGAAAGTCTAATTTATTTATTTGCAGTTCAATATCTTTTTTAAAATCGTTAAGTCCTTTCTTGTAAATTTTATTATCCAGAACGGTATGGCCGGGTGCTCTTTGTTCCATAAATTCGGTAAAGATTCCGGCGGAGTATGCTGCTTTCCAATTATCATCAACTTCATCAAATATTTTTTCACGGATAGATTTCCCTTTCCAAAAAGGGATAATAAAATCTTTATAGTTGTCTTTTGTTTCTTTACCGGAGTGAAAAGATACTTTTTCTCTTGAATCTAAAATCTCTAAGTCATTAAGACTGTGTATACAAATTTCAGGATAAGTGGGAGTTGCTTTAGGTGCGGGCCCTCTTTCTCCAACTATAAGCTCACCGTCTTCAATAAATAATTTTTTATTCTCCAATATGTATTTGAAGCAAAGTGCTCTTGCTACGGGAGCGGAAACTTTTTCGGCAGCACCGCTTTTATAAAATTCCGTTTCCAGTATTGCCCTTTCATCTGAAAGAACGGGAATTGCAGTTAAAGATTTTTCACGTAAGGTTTTTATTCTTTCATTCATAGGTTAGCCCCTCAGCGATATATTGTAGCCGTAAGTTTCTAATAATTTTACTATCTTGTTTAATTTCTCTTCCGGCTGCATCTTTTTATTCTTTAGACAATTATTTTTATCAAACCGTTTATATTTACTTTCGCTTAATTCATTGTAAGGAAGTAAATCGATTTTGGTAATATTTTTAAGAGAAGATAAAACTTCTGCTATTTGCATTAAATTCTTTTTGGTATCCGTAATGTCCGGTATTAAAGGAATTCTAATCCTAATATTTTTACCGGCTTCAGAAAGGTATTTTAAATTTTCTAAAATCAACTTGTTGGAAACACCGGTATAATTTATATGTTCCTGCTCATCTATTATTTTGATATCGAATAAGAATAAATCCACATAGTTTATAATCTTTTTAAATGCTTCTTTACCGGCATATCCTGAAGTATCGACAGCAGTATTGATTTCCAATTCTTTACATTTAATCAATAATGATTTTAAAAAATCCGGCTGCATCATTGGTTCGCCGCCGGAAAAGGTTACTCCGCCTCCCGACTCTTCGTAAAACATACGGTCTTTTATAATCTCTTTCATTACTTCATCAACAGTTACCTCTCTTCCGACAACATCTTTTGTTTCCGAATAAGAAAGACTAAGTAACTTTTTACGTGTAATTTTTACCGTAGTTTCGGGGGCAAGCTTTTTACTTTCGGGATTGTGGCACCACAGGCAGTTTAACGGGCATCCTTTAAAAAATACCGTTGTTCTAATCCCGGGACCATCGTGAACGGAATACTTGTTTATATCGAAGACTATCCCACTCTGTTTCAAGCTGCAAATTTTACAATTTCAAGTTCAACATTGGAAGCTTTTGTTTTTTCAACAATACTTTCGAGTTCGATCTGTACTGAATCATCGATAAAAAATTCTCCGCACTCTTCACAAACAAGCGCCGGAACTTCTTTAATAAGGATAAAATGTGTTTTCAAATCAACAGGAAAATTAATTTTATCTTTTTTCATTTCTC
>JBJKSH010000236.1:0-10219 GCA_046704255.1 Ignavibacteriaceae bacterium
CGCTAAATCTAATTCTCAGTTAGATGAATTAGGAAGCAGATACTTATTCGCTAAATCTAATTCTCAGTTAGATGAATTAGGAAGCAGATACTTATTCGCTAAATCTAATTCTCAGTTAGATGAATTAGGAAGCAGATACTTATTCGCTAAATCCAATTCTCAGTTAGATGAATTAGGAAGCAGATACTTATTCGCTAAATCCAATTCTCAGTTAGATGAACTCGGCAGCAGATATTTATTTGCAAAATCTAATTCTCAGTTAGATGAACTCGGCAGCAGATATTTATTTGCAAAATAAATGTCCTACATCTAATTTTAATTTTTACTAAAGATTCGTAAATTGAAGCCTTCAATAAAAAGTTGAAGGCTTTTTAATTATTATATGTTTTAATAATCTTTCGAGCCAAGGGTTAATTGCAGAAGAAATATTTTATTTATTACTTATTTATAATTTTCTTCCTTTCTTCTTTTTCAATAAAGTCCCAATCCAGGTGGTACGAAAAGGATAGCAAATACTTTAAAATTGTATATCGTGCACCGGAGGCTTATCTCGTCCCCCATATAGAAATTGCTGCAGAAAAAGCGTTGCATTCTTTGATGAAGATTTTTAATTATACGCCTTCGGAAAAAATAGTAATAAGTCTTTATGATGCTAGTGACTATGGATTTGCATCGACAACATCCGTGCCCGAAAATTTTATTCGCCTTGAAGTAGAGCCA
Organism: Ignavibacteriaceae bacterium; assembly: GCA_046704255.1. Classification (GTDB taxonomy): domain Bacteria; phylum Bacteroidota; class Ignavibacteria; order Ignavibacteriales; family Ignavibacteriaceae; genus FEN-1297. The sequence goes on from JBJKSH010000236.1 coordinate 721, forward strand.
TTTGAATATGCTTATGAAAACATACCGTTTAATGAAAGGTTCCAGTGGGTTTTAAGCCATGAGCTTGTACATGTAGTAGTTGGGGACAAAGCTTCCAATATAGAGGGTTCATTGAGATCAATTTTTTCAAAAGTAGAACCTGAAAAGGGGGAACCGATGACGATTTTTTATAGCCTTCTTACAAATTACAGCCGTTATACACCACGCTGGCACCAGGAAGGTATAGCTGTTTTTTTTGAAACATGGTTAAGCGGCGGTTACGGCCGTGTTTTAGGAAATTTTGATGAAATGTATTTTAGAAGCATGGTTGCGGATTCTATTAAGTTTCCTTCTTATAATAAACTGGATGCTAAAACCAGCCTTACTAATTTTTTACTTGGTACATTATACTACCTTTACGGAGAACGCTTCTGCACTTACCTTGCCATTAACTACGGCACTAAAAAATTAATAGATTGGTATGAAGAAGAACCCGGTGATTTTTATGAGGGTTTTAAAAATAAATTTGAAAAAATCTACGGCATAACTTTGGATAAAGCGTGGAATAATTTTGCAGCTTATGAAAAAGCATTCCAGCTAAGAAATATAAAAAGACTGAAAGCCTCTGCATTAACCCCCATTAGAAGATTAAGCAGCAGACCCATAGGCTGGGCTACCCGCCCGCATTTTGATAAGTCTGACAGCACTATCATCTTTGGTTATGACGGCCCGGATCATCTTGCGGGAATAAGTCAGTTAAAGATTTCAAATTCATCATTTGAAAAGCTGGGTACCTTGCCCACACCTAGTCTTATAAGAGTTGCTTCAACTGCATTGGATACAAAACTAGGTTTGTTTTTTTACACAACTAAAAATAACGAGTTGTATAGAGATATTAGAGTAATGGATATAGCGTCTCACAGGAATAAAATGCTTTTTGAAAATTGTCGTACGGGAGATCTAACAGTTTCTAATGTTACACATGATCTTTGGGGAGTAATGCATTCCAATGCCGAGGTTTCATTAGTTGTTTCTCCATATCCTTACCATAATTTATTCCCGCTTATTAAGTTTAACGTAGGCGATCAAATTTTTGATCTTTCTATAAGTCCGGATGGAAAAATGATTGCCGCTGCCCTCCACAGATCGTCCGGGCAGCAATCAATAATTCTTGTTAATGCAGACAGCCTTAAAAAAGGCAGGGCATTCAAATTCCAAACAATAACAGATAAAGGCTCACCGGAAAATCCTTCCTGGAGCCCGGACGGAAAATACCTTTACTGGGATGCTTACGTTAACGGTGTTGCCAATATTTATAGAGAAAATCTAAATACGAAGAATAATGAACCGATGAGTAACACTTTAAGCGGATTATTTATGCCTTTGTACGTAAATAAAGATTCTCTATTCGCATTCGAGTTTACTCCAAAAGGATTTTTACCGGTACTAATTCCCAACAAGCCTGTAAGCTTTTTGCCGGCAATAAAGTATCTTGGTGAAAAAGTTGTAGAAAAGGATCCGCAAGTAACAAAACTTGCATTAAGCCCCAGCACAGATCCAATTTCGGATAAGATAAAAATTAAAAATAAACCTTACAATTCTATTTCAAACCTTAAGGTACTGTCTTTCATCCCGGTTATTACCGGCTTTCAAAATCAAAAAGTAATCGGCTTATATACGCACATTTCCGATCCATTAATAGTAAATGATCTTACATTGGAGATAGGAATTTCTCCTTCCAGAAGCGATAATAAAATGCCGAGATATCATCTTAAAGCTAAATATTTATACAAACAAAGGCTTACTTTGGCCGCAAATTATAATGCCCCTGATTTCTACGATTTGTTCAATCAAAGGAAAAGAGGAATGATTGGCACAAAGCTTACCTTAGGCTATACCAATTATTGGCTTTACGATAATCCCTTAAAAATTAAGCAGACGGCTTCTCTTGATTACTACACCGGAGTTGAATACATAAATGATAACCTGGTTCATATTAATATTCCGGATTTTTCCGTTCTTCAATCTACTTTTAATGTTCAGAATGTTAGAAGAAGCATTGGCAGCATTGATAATGAAGAAGGAAATTCATTTAATGCTACGGCAATGGCTTTTGGTGCGGAAACTCCCAAGTGGGATGTTGCTGGGCAAATATTCGGCGAATGGGATCATTATTTAACATGGCTGTTTCCGCATAATATTTTTCATCTTAAACTTGCTTCCGGTTATAGCGTACGGACAAACATTTTAAACCAGGCCAAGTTTTATTTTGGCGGTTTTGGCAACAGGCGCATAGAAGATGCGGATGTAAATCAATATAGAAATGTGTTTCGTTTCCCGGGTATTTCTATATACAGTTTAAGTGCGGAAAGTTTTGGCAAATTCATGGTGGAAAATGTACTACCTCCTTTGAGGTTTGGCAATGCCGTAATCGGGCAGCATTATTTAAGCCACATCAGCTTATCATTTTATTCGGAAGGTTTATTATTGCAATCTTCCCAGCAAAAAGAATGGGTAGATATAGGCAGCCAGATAAATTTTGTATTCCGGCATTGGTACAATCTTGAGTCCACTTTTTCTGCCGGAATAGCAAAAGCATGGTATAAAGGCGGAAGCTCATGGCAGTGGTTCCTTTCTTATAAGCTTCTTAAGTAGCTTGCCGCTTATCGAAAATTTTATTCTACCAATTGATTTTTTGCTTTTTTTGTAATTATTTATATAATCAAAATTTAATGTTTTTATTTTGTCTGATATAATATTTGATATTTTTAACAAGATCTTAATTAATTATTTCGATAAATCTCAAATTTCCGAACTTAAAGAAATAATTAAAAGATCTTCCCAATCAAATTTAAAAGCCGGTAAATCAACAGCGCTGCCGGATAAAGACCGTTTTGATAAAAAATATTTAAACGATGCAAAATTAATTCCCAACATAGATTTGCTTATTACATTTGCAAATGAAAAGTTGGATAGCGCAAAGTTGATCGAATTTTTACTCGTCATTGGAGAAACCTGCATTGCCCAAGGCCAGTTGGATGTTGCCTGCAAGATTTATGAAAATATCCTTTCTTCTATTAAAAACGTAAAAGCACTGGAAAACATTGCGGCTCATTCTCTGCTTGCTCTTGGAGAAATATACAGCCGCCAGGCTTTGTGGGAAAAAAGTATAGAAAATATTAACCGGGCAAAAAGGCTTTTTAACAGGCAGAAAGATTTGAGGGGCTTAGCAAAATGCAATAACCTTCTCGGAACAATTTACGGCGACAGGGGAAATATTAAAAAAGCCCAGATATGCTTTGAAAACAGTTTGACTTTTCTAGATCCAAAAAACGATGTTGCTTTGATTGGCATGGTTGAAACCAACCTGGGTATCCTCGAGAATATTCAAGGTAACCAGGATGAGGCACATGCCTTTTACCAGAGAGCCCTGGTTAAATATAATCAATTAAAAGACTCCAGGAGGATTTGCCAGCTTAGGTATAACATGGGAATGCTTCAAACCCAAAAAGGTAATTTTGAAAATGCCCTGGCAGATTTTGATGCAAGCAGTGTAATTGCAATTAAGGCTGGTTACCTGCCGGACCTTGCTTTATCTTATTTAAGCAAAGCCTTTGTATATGCCCAGCTAAACGATTTTCCACTTGCCCTTGCCTTTGCAGATAAATCTATGGATATATGCTACAGAATTAACGACAGGCTTTCTATTGCCGACCTATACAAAATAAAAGGTATTGTTGAAAGAAAGCTTAAGCATTACGACCTGGCTAAAAATTACTTCTTTACTAGTTTAAGAATTAATGTTGAACTGGAAAACCCGCTTAACCAGGCGGAAAGCTTATACGAAATGGGAATTCTTAATTTGGAAATGAACCTAAAAGAAGAAGCTATTGATAATTTACAGCAATCCCTTGCATATTTCAAAAAAATGAAGGCTGGTTACATGGTTGAAAATGTTAAAAACCTGCTTTCCCAAATTTCTTAATACTTTTTCTTTCAAATTTATTTTCATTTACCTTCATTGTTTAATATTTTAGATTTTACTTATTTATTCTTAAATATAATGAATAATAAAATATTGAAGTTCCTTAAAAATCAACCTTACACTTAACCTCCTCACTTTGCTACTAAGGGGCTAAGGGGTGAGGTTATTAATCCGGATTTTGTGTAACTTCACTAAGGCATATTATATTATCTTATATTTTTAATATATACCGGAATAATTTTTTAACATAAAATAAAAAAATGAAGTTTTCAGAATTTAAGAAAAATATAGATAACCTTGACAGGGAGCTAATATCAACCGACGATTCCAACGAAAAAAAACGCAACCTTGAGGTAATCCTTGGTATTGGTAAAAGCATTAACAGCACTTTAATTCTAGATGACGTTCTTCAACTTGTACTTAAAAATGCAATTAAAATTACGAATTCCGACAGAGGATTTGTTGTATTAAGAAATTCTTATGATGAACTGGAATATAAATTGGGGTTAAATTCTTCAGGAGAACATTTACCGGAAGAAATGTTTAACATTAGCACTACCGTTGTTCACGATGTTTTTAGAACCGGCCAATCACGGTTTATAGAAGGCGCTCAAAGCGATACGGACAACGACCCCAGTAAAAGTATTTTGAACCTTGAACTGCAAACAATTTTATGCTCTCCTTTAATTACCGAAGATAAAAAAATCGGCGTTGTTTATGTAGACAGCAAATATCTTCATAAAATTAAAGAACGGGAAATTACGGACACCTTTGAAATCCTTGCCGGGCAGGCTGCAACTGCTATTAGAAACGCTCAATTATACAACGGGCAAATTAGCGCATACAATGCTTTAAATGAAGCAAACATCCAGCTAATTCAATCGGAAAGAAAGGCGCTTAAATCAAGTATCGATTCGGAAATCGGACAATCGCTTCAGGGACTTGTTCACCTTGCTCTACTGGAAACGGAAAGCTTAATGCGTACAATTGAAAAAAGCCAAAGAGAATACGACGGTTCCGAAAGAAACAACGATATAATTCTTTTCGACAGACTTAAATTAAAAGCCAAAGTTGCCGTAGACAGCATAAGAAACATACAAAAATATGCACAGGTTTTAATCGAAACTTCAATAATGGATCTTAACAAGGATACCGGGGATTTAAACAGAACCATACAGTCCGTTATTAAATATTTATCTCCCATGAGAAAATTTTATAAGATTGTATTTAAAACCGAATTTAATACAATACCTTTATGCAATTACGACTCCGAACAAATTCAACACCTGCTTGTGCATCTTTTCAACAACTCGGCAGAAGCAAGGAGCGATGCTACAATTACCGTGAAAACTTTCCATAAAGATCAATTTATTTTTGTTGAAGTTGAAGATAACGGGCCGGGTTTTCCGGCGGGTAATATAAACCCGTTTTACGAAGTTATATCCGAAAATAAAACCAGCTATGGCCTGTATTTATGCAAAAGCATTATAGACCGTCATAACGGGCAAATAGAAATTTTAGAAAAAAAACCCGGCGCAACTGTTCAATTTTCACTTCCGGTAAATTAATATATGGCAGAATCTATAATTAAATATTTTAGAATACTGTACGACCAGATTCCGTTTCCCGTTCAGGTTGTAAACGAAGAAGGTAGGATAGTATACGTAAACCATGCATTCACTTTTCAATGGGGTTATAATATTTCCGAGCTTAACGAATACAGCCTGCTTAAAGACCCGGAACTTAAAAGAAGCGGTGCTTATTCTGCCATTTTAAATGCTTTTGAAAAGGGAACTTTTAAACTTATTAGCAGTTACTCAGACTCTCTTTTGAAAAACAGAGAATTAACCCTGCCGGTTTTCAGAACAAAAATTTTCCCGGTTTCTATTGAAGATAAAAGTTTTGTTGTGCTTTTTCACGAAGATCAAACCGAAATTGTTCTTGCAGAAGAAGAAGTAAAAAAAGCAAGGGACGGCAATAAAGAAGCCGAAAGATTAAAAGATACTTTCCTTACAGTACTTTCCCACGAACTTAGAACGCCGCTTAATATAGTACTCGGATATTCTTCCATTATTAAAGAAAGCATGAAAGATAAAATCAGCTCCGAGGATAAAATTTATATTGATAACCTATACAGCGGCAGCGAACGCTTGTATAAAAGCATTACGCAGATGCTTGAGTTTGCACAAATTGAAGCCGGTAAATACGTTCTTACACTTGAATCCGCCGATCTGGTTTCCATTATTAAAAGCTGCGTTGACTTAAACAAGAAGAGTGCGGAATATAAAAACCTTAATTTTAAAACAAAACTGCCTAATAAAAAAATTTATGTCGATGCTGATACTCAAAGCCTGGAAAACGCAGTTAACAACTTATTGAACAATGCCGTTAAGTTTACAAAGCAGGGCTTTGTGGAAGTTGAAATTGATGTTCTTAAAGACAGGGGCCTTGCAGTCTGCAGAATTAAAGATTCCGGTGTAGGAATTTCTCCCGAATATCTTGATCATTTATTCCGGCCATTCAGCCAGGAAGACCTGAACATCGGAAGAAATTTTGAGGGCAACGGTTTGGGGCTTGCTCTTGCCAAAAGATACATTGAAAAAATGGGCGGCTCTTTGCTTGTAGACAGTATAAAAGGTGTTGGTTCCACCTTTTCCTTTACCCTGCCTCTTTCTTCTGGCAAATCTAAAAAAAGTAAAGAATCTTCCGTAAATCTAAAAGATAGCTTTTCCAAAATTCTAATGATTGATGACTTAAGCGAATCTTACGAGCTTCTTTCGGCATTCCTTAAAAACAATTATATTATAAAAAGCCACAACCTTAAATCTTTTAATCTCGGTATTCTGGATAACGACGACTTTGATATTATTATCATTGATGTTAACCAAAACAGGTGGGACCAAAGCTTAAAATTAAGCGAAGATATAAAACAGCACGATCCGCTTAAAAGGCCTTTACTTGTAATATCAAATGAGTATGTTGACGACAGGATTAAACAGTTTTACGATATAGGTATTTCCAAATTTCTTGTTAAGCCTTTTTCTAAAAATTTATTATTGAAAGCTCTAGAGGAATTAAAGGTTAACTAGTTTAAAAATCTATGTTCCGGTTATGAATAATTTGAATGATCTTAAACAAAAAGTTCAAAATGCATATAAAGAATGGGAAGAAAAGCAGTACAAAAGATCATTTAAATTAAAACCGGAAAGACAAAAGCATTTTACTTCCGCATCTTTTACAAATATAAAGCCGCTGTACACTCCGCTGGATATTGAAGAAAACGATTATTTAAATAAATTGAATTTCCCCGGTGAATACCCATACACACGCGGAATACAACCGACAATGTATCGCGGAAAGTTATGGACAATGCGCCAGTATGCCGGCTTTGGTACTGCAAAGGAATCCAACAAACGGTACAAGTATCTTCTTTCCAAAGGAACTTCCGGTTTATCCGTAGCTTTTGATTTACCGACGCAAATAGGATACGACAGCGATGACCCGGCTGCATTTGGCGAAGTTGGCAAAGTAGGTGTTGCAATAGATACTCTTGCGGATATGGAAATTCTTTTCGATAAAATTCCGCTTGGCAAAATATCCACATCAATGACTATAAACGCTTCCGCCTCCGTTCTGCTTGCAATGTACATTGCAGTTGCCGAAAAACAGGGAACTGCCAAAGATAAGATTAGCGGTACGGTTCAGAATGATATTTTAAAAGAATATATTGCACGCGGTACCTACATTTATCCGCCTAAACCTTCAATGAGGTTAATTACAAATATTTTTGAATACTGTTCTAAGGAAGTTCCAAGGTGGAATACAATCTCTATTTCCGGTTACCACATAAGAGAAGCAGGCTCAACGGCCGCACAGGAAGTCGGCTTTACGCTTGCCAACGGAATAGCTTATGTTGAATCTGCTTTGAAAACCGGTCTGGATATCGATGACTTTGCAGGGCAGCTTTCATTCTTTTTTAATGCACATATAGACATGCTTGAAGAAGTAGCGAAGTACAGGGCAGCAAGAAGGCTTTGGGCAAAAATTATCAGGGAAAGATTCGGTGCTAAAAAAGTAAGGTCTGCCATGCTCCGGTTTCATACGCAAACTGCCGGCTCTACGTTAACCGCACAGCAGGTAGATAATAATATTATCCGGGTTACTATTCAAACTTTGGCTGCAGTTTTAGGCGGTACGCAAAGCCTGCATACAAATTCAAAAGATGAAGCACTTGCTCTTCCAACGGAATCTTCCGTAATGACGGCTTTGCGCACCCAGCAGGTTGCCGCCTACGAAAGCGGTATTGCAAACACAATTGATCCGCTGGCCGGCTCTTATTACATAGAGGCTATGACGGATCAAATTGAAAATGAAGCGATGGATTATATTAGCAAGATTGATTCTTTGGGCGGGATGATAAATGCAATCGAATCCGGATATGTACAAAAAGAAATTCAGGACTCCGCATACAAGTATGAGCGTGAAATTGAAAGCGGTGAAAGAATAATTGTTGGAGTTAATAAATTTAAAAGTGAAGAAGATCAAAAGCCGGAACTTCTTAAAATTGATGAAAAAGTTCAAGCGGAACAGATTAAGTTTCTAAAGAAAGTCAGAGCGGAAAGAGACAACAAAAAAGTTAAGGAAACATTAAACAATCTAAAATCCGCTGCCGAAGGCGGTGAAAATTTAATGCCGTTTATTATTGATGCGGTAAAAGCTTATGCAAGCGTTGGTGAAATATGTAATACAATGCGCGATGTGTTCGGGGAATATCACGAGCATGTAATTTTATGAACTTTAAATCTTAAAAGTATTAATTTGAGTCTGAAAAAAATAAGGGTGAAATAAAATAATGAAATCTTATTCTTTGTTTTCCCATCATTTTTGGAGAAACTTTTTTACTTTGAATAACCCGATTATATATTCCCTCCTTCTTTTATCTGTGGTGCTTTCTTTAATATTCATTTTTTACTTTTATATTGTTATACCTAGTTAAGCATTCGGAAGCAAAATTTTTTACCGTGCAGCTATTAAATACCGGCAATGTGATACGCTTGATTATTTCCGATGACGGCAAAGGCTTTAATTACAAAAACAGAAAACAATTAAATGGGATCGGGTTAATAAATATTCGCGAAAGAGTTAAAAGTTATAACGGAATATTCAAGGTTGATACTTCCTTAAGAGGCGGTACAATTTTAATTGTAGAAATTCCTTCGGAAAATTAATATGTATAATATAAAACTACTTGTAGCAGACGATCATAATCTTTTTAGGGCAGGCTTAATAAAAATACTAAATGAGTTGCAAATTAGATGATGCTGCATTGGATGGTATTATCCTCAAGTATAATAATGCTCATTCAACGGATATAATACAAACCGGTTATAATTTTACAAAAAGAGAAACAGAAATACTGGAAATGCTGACACAGGGATTAACAAGCCGGGAGATGGCAGAAAAGATGAAATTGGGCAAAAGAACAATTGATTCTTATCGTTCGGATCTTATTAAAAAATTGAATTTGAATTCACT
>JBJKSH010000237.1:0-4313 GCA_046704255.1 Ignavibacteriaceae bacterium
TGGAAAATAAATTAATAAATTTGAATAGATCATATTTGGCAAAATTAAAGATAGAAGATAAATGGGAAAATGATTATATGATTAAAGAAATGATGAAAACTTATGGAGAAGAAATAGATAATTGTTAATAGAACTTGAATAAAAACTATAATTAAAATCGGAATTTCATTCAAACATTCACCCATTCACTCGGATATAGATGAATGAAGTGATTCATAAATTCCGGATATTCTTTTAATTTATAATTTTGAATTGTTATGAAGAAAGCTTTAATAACCGGTATTACCGGGCAGGACGGCAGCTACTTAACCGAAATACTTATTGAAAAAGGATACGAAGTTCACGGTATAATTAGGCGAAGCAGCTCTTTTAATACCGGAAGGATTGATCATCTTTATGCGGATAAAAATATACTTAATAAAAAAATGTTTTTGCATTACGGGGACCTGGTGGATACAAGCAACTTAAACCGTCTTCTGGAAAAAATTGAACCGGATGAAATTTATAATCTTGCTGCACAAAGCCATGTTAAGGTTTCATTTGAAGTACCCGATTATACTGCCCAGGTAGATGCACTAGGGACATTAAGGTTTCTTGATGCGATAAGAGAAGTTGGATTAAAGCAAGTTAAGTTTTACCAGGCATCTACAAGTGAATTGTTCGGCAAGGTTCAGGAAGTTCCGCAAAGTGAAAAGACACCTTTCTACCCGCGTTCACCTTATGGTGTTGCAAAGCTGTACGGCTACTGGATAATAGTTAATTACCGCGAAGCTTATAATATTTTTGCAAGCAACGGAATTCTATTCAATCATGAATCCCCGCGCAGAGGCGAAACTTTTGTAACCAGGAAAATAACCCGTGCAGCATCTAGAATTGCTGCGGGTTTACAGAAAAAACTTCTGCTGGGTAACCTGGATGCAAAAAGAGATTGGGGACTTGCATCCGAGTATTGTGAAGGTATGTGGAGAATCCTTCAGCATAAGAATGCAGACGATTTTGTACTGGCTACCGGCGAGACTCATACGGTTAGAGAGTTTGCCGAAAGAACTTTTGCAGAATTAGGCGTTGAACTGGGATGGAAGGATGAAGGCAAAAATGAAAAAGGTATTATTAAAAATATTAATTTTGAAACTGCAGAATCATTAATTGATTATCATTCAAATAAAAATAAATACCGTTTTAATTTTAACAATAAATTAAGAAAAGATGAAGTTGTAGTCGCCGTAGATCCTAATTATTACCGTCCTACGGAAGTTGATATGTTAATTGGAAATCCGGAAAAAGCAGAGAAAATTCTCGGATGGAAAGCAAAGACTAATTTTAACGACCTTGTTAAGTTGATGATAAAGTCCGATTTGGATAAAGTGCTAAAAAGAGGTTATTGATGATTTCTGTATATAATACACTTGCAAAGAAAAAGGAAGAATTTAAACCAATAAATCCGCCTAATGTAAATATGTATTTTTGCGGACCGACTGTTTACGATTATTTTCATATAGGCAATGCAAGATCTTTTATAATGGCGGATATGATAATAAAATATCTTGAATACAGCGGATATAATGTAAAGTATGTAATGAACCTTACCGATATTGACGATAAGATAATCAAAAAATCCGTTGAGGAAAAAAAAGATACAAATATTATTACTGAAAAATATATTTCCGCTTTTTTCGAAGATATTACAAAATTAAAAATTAGAAAGGCGGATATATATCCAAGAGCGACAGCACATATAAAAGATATTATTAAAGTAATTCAAGCTTTAATCGGCAAGGGTTTTGCTTACAACAGAGACGGGAATGTTTTCTATAATGTTTCCCGGTTTGAAGGCTATGGAAAGTTGAGCGGTAAAAAGCTGGATGAACTTGAAGCCGGTGCAAGAATAGAAATCAATGAAGAGAAAAATAATCCATTGGATTTTGCTTTGTGGAAAAAGGCTAAAGAAGGTGAACCTTACTGGGATAGCCCGTGGGGCAAAGGCCGCCCCGGCTGGCATATTGAGTGCTCGGTAATGAGCTGCAAACACCTGGGAGAAACTTTCGATATTCATGCCGGCGGAAGCGACTTGATTTTTCCGCATCACGAAAATGAAATTGCACAGAGCGAAGCTGCAAACGGGAAAAAGTTTGTTAATTACTGGATTCATTTCGGCTTCTTAAATATAAATGATGAAAAAATGTCCAAGTCTTTAGGTAATTTTTTTACTGCAAGAGAAATACTTAAAAAATATTCTGCCGAATCAATAAGACTTGTATTTGCACAGGCACATTATGCCGGCCCGTTAAACTTTAGTGAAGAGCTTCTAACTTCTGCGGAGAAAGGCCTTGAAAAATTAAATAACCTTGTTTTAAAAATTGAGGATGAGATAAAAAATTCCGTAAGCGGTGGAGCTAATCCTGAATTTGATTTTTCAAAATACACGGAAAGCTTTGAAGCGGCAATGAACGATGATTTTAATTCACCCCAGGCTGCTGCAGTAATATTCGATTTCGTACGCGATGTAAATAAAGCGATTACCGGTAATGAAAATATAAACCCGGAATTTTATATTAAGGTAAAAGATTTTCTTCAAAAAACAGCAGAAGGTGTACTTGGAATAATTGACTTTACACAGCCGGTTAATCAAAGCAGCGGGGAACTTGAAAACAATTTAATAGAACTTTTAATTAAGCTTAGAACCGAGGCAAAGAAAGAAAAGAACTATGCTTTATCCGATAAGATAAGAGATGAATTAAAAAACATAGGAATAATTCTTGAGGATTCCAGGGAAAAAACATCTTATAAAAAGATTAAAAAATGATGCAATTTTTTTTGAGGATTTGATAAAAAGTAAAAGATGTTGAGGCAGAGAAAAATATATAAATGATATAAAATGGCTGAAAAAATATGGAAAAGATTGAAAGAAAATTTAACAGGATTGAAAAAATAGTTAAGCTTAGAAAGCTTAAAGAAGAAGATTAACAATTAAAACCTTCCATGCCGACCCACAACCGATCCATCGAGATAAACAAGGAAATAATTCCTTACAAACTGAGATTTAGTAAAAAGGCTCATTACCTTCGCATACAAATAAACCGCAGTAATGAACTGGAGGTTGTATTACCAAACGGCTGCAAAATATCCGAAGCGGAAAAATTTATTGTAAAAAAGGTTAAATGGATTAAGAAGCATCTAACGGAGAAAAAAGTTGAAGAAGAAAAATTCCTTTTCCTCGGTAAAGAAATTATTGTTAATCAGGAATTTGAACTTTTTTTAACCTCACATAAAATTACTTTTAACAAAGCAGGCGATTCCAATAAACCGGATGTCTTATCTATAATAAGCCCTCCGGATAATAATATTAAGCTTAATTCCATTTATGAATTTTGGCTTAGAAAGCAGGCGAATGTTTATTTAATTAAACGTGCCCAACATCTGGCCGGGGACTTAAATTTTTCAATTAATAGGGTTTCAATTAAAGGCCAAAAAACAAGATGGGGAAGCTGTTCCACAAAAAAAAATCTCTCGTTTAATTTTAAGCTTATGAAATTCAAGGATGAAATAATAGACTACGTTATAATCCACGAGCTCTGTCATCTTAAGGAAATGAACCACTCAAAAAAGTTCTGGCTGCTTGTGGAAAAATACTGCCCGCAGTATAAAATACTTAGAAAAGAATTGAACCACGGCAAGAGTATTTAACTTTTGTAAATCAGGCAACAATCATTATAGTAAAAATTATGTAAATTTATATACTTGATTTTGAAAAATACGGAGTTGAAAAATGGCACATCAATTTTTTATAGACAGAAGACCGCATAACGGATTTACTTATACGGAATATTCCAAAAGGTTTCAAGAAGAAGTAGATAATACCGACCCGGCAGAACTTAATGAAGCAGATAAAGAATTATTTGAATATAAGAAATTAAATTTTTTAAGAACTCAGAGAATTGAAAAAAGTTATAATGTATCCGGTAAATTAAAAGAGGAAATTCTGAATATAAAAGACAAACAATTGTGGATGGTTATAACGGAAGCATGGTGCGGAGACTCAGCGCAGAATCTTCCTTATATCGCCAAAGCTGCTGCGTTGAACAATAATATTGATTTTAGAATTATCTTAAGAGATTCGAATCCCGATATTATGGATTTATATTTGACCAACGGAACCAGAAGCATTCCAAAGCTTGTAGCGTTTAATCCGCAAGGAGAAGAACTGTTTTCATGGGGCCCCAGGCCCAAAGCAGCGCAAGATTTAATAATACAATGGAAAAGTGAAGGAATAGTTAAGCCGGAACTTTATGAAAAGCTTCATTTATGGTATGGAA
>JBJKSH010000238.1:0-3405 GCA_046704255.1 Ignavibacteriaceae bacterium
GGAGACAGGAGGCCAGTACATGTTAACGGAAGATGGACAGAAGCCGGCAAGCGGCATATACATAGCAAATTTTCAAACACCCGACGGGCATAGTGCATTTAGAAAATTTGTTATTATTAGATAAAAACTATTATTACTTCCTTAGGAGGAAAAGTAATGCGAATATATAAAAAAGTGATTTCGAAAATATTGGTTATTCTTTTAATGCTGATTCCGGCAGTAATTTATGGGCAGGGAAAACTTGCACAAACCGGTTTACAATTTTTGCAAATAGGTGTATCGCCAAGAGCAGAGGCAATGGCCGGTGCATATGTACTGGCAGGAGATAATTCGGAAGCTTTATTTTATAATGTTGCCGGTATAACCAAAAGTACTACAACATTTGATGTATCACTTGACAGGGTGCAGTGGTTCGCGGATATCGGGTATAATGCACTTGGAGTTACTTTTCAACCTTACGACGGAAAATACGGTGTATTTGGATTATCATTTAGGAACGCAAATTACGGCGATTTTTACGGAACCAGAGTTGATGCTGCTTCCAGCAACGGATATGATAATACGGGAATATTTTCGCCAACTGCTTATGCAATTGGATTAGCTTATGCCAAACAGTTAACAGATAAATTCAGAATCGGCGGTCAGGTTAAATATTTAAAACAAACTTTGGGGGATAATATTTTAACTTTCGGAGGGCCGCAATTACAAAACGAAGTGTCCGGGTTTGCTTTTGATTTCGGAATGATCTATTCAACGGGTATTAGGGGGTTTGATTTTGGAATGGATATTAAGAATTTTGCCGCAGACTTTAAATACCAGCAGTATGCATTTGAAGCACCGTTAACTTTTAGAATAGGATTATCACTGAATGTTTTTGAACTTACCGGATTGCAGGATAAACTGGGCCAGGATTTATTAATAGTTGCCGATGCGGTTCATCCTAGAGATTATGGTGAACATTTGAACTTAGGAGCTGAATATAAATTATATAAGATGGTTTCGCTTAGGGTTGGATATAAAGTAAATTACAGTGAAGAGAGCTTTACTGCAGGACTGGGCTTAAATTATGATTTATCCGGTTCAATAAATATGAGAGTTGACTATAGTTACGGAGCATTTGGAATTTGGAATAATGTTCAGCGTTTTTCTTTGGGATTTTCACTTTAGCATATTAAGTAATGCAGAATAATTTTATGAAAAAGGTTTTGTAAAATGAGAGACAATAAAATTATTAATAGTAAGAAAATAACTTCCGCATTTATGTCCTTGCTGTTGATTATATCTTTATCTGTTATCAATAACGTATATGCACAAGTTCCGGAACAAGATGTAATAATAAGAGTCGGCAGGTACCAGGCAGCGGTAGATAATCTTATGGACCAAACTCAAATTGAATACCCGGGCTGGACGTTACAGCCGGGAGATGCATTTTATGATTACAGTATAGCTCATATTGATAATATTTCCATAGATTACAGTATTTGTAAAGATTGGACAGATCCCGACGGTAAGGTATGGAATTATATGCTTGTTGAACCTTTTCAACAGGATAACAGAAATATAAAAATGCCGATAAAGTTTAGTGACGGGACATATATTCACAATTATGTCCGCTATCCTCAAACATTGGTAACGGTAAACGGGAAGGTGACGAGTTCCGGCGTGGCCAGGGGTGATGTAAACCCGGCAGCAATTGACGCTTTACATACTACAGCAGATCAGTTCGTTGAAAACAAGGTGCTTACAAATGTAGGGCTTGAGTTTGATAGGAAAATTTATGCTTGGTCTCATCATCAGGATAATAATTACGTAATTGTCGTAATGACAATTAAAAATGTAGGCACCGGATGGGGCCCTAATCAACAGGTTAAGCTTGATATGAATACCTTTAAGTTTATGATCGATACTGTAAAATTGCCTACTCAAACAATACACGGATTTATTTACGGCTTACCCAAAATGCGTCCGGCACGAATGATAAATCTAAAAATTCTTAATAAAAACGGCTGGATTGTCAGCTCTGGTTTTAAACAAAGTGACGACAGCCTGAGAATGCTTTATGCATACGACGGACAAATATTGACTTACG
Organism: Ignavibacteriaceae bacterium; assembly: GCA_046704255.1. Lineage (GTDB taxonomy): Bacteria > Bacteroidota > Ignavibacteria > Ignavibacteriales > Ignavibacteriaceae > FEN-1297. The sequence continues at coordinate 2,090 of JBJKSH010000238.1, forward strand.
GTTATGATTCGATAGGAGAGCCTAATCTTTCCGAAGGAGGTGTCCTTCAAAACTATATGGGTCAGTTTTTGGTTTTAGTACATGCTGATAAAGCATGGAATGATACAACCGATGATGTAACAGAACCTCATTATACTTCTTATTCACAGAACTGGGACAGCGGCGATCCGAAAATTTGGAGTGATATTACCTGCGAACAACAGTATAACTGGATAACAGACCCAACAACAATCGGAGGTCCATTTTATCAAGCATCAGATGTACTGCCTATTTTACACCAGGTAAATATGGATGAACAAGGTTATTACGTTCCTCAAAATGTTCCTTTATATTATCCTTGGGCTCATGCTGATTGCGGTCCTTATGATATCCCGCCGGGAAAATCAATAAAGTTTGTATTTGCAATGGGAGTAGCAGGCCTATCACCGGAAGTAGCATTTAATATAGGAAGGCAATGGTACCAGGGAACTTGCACTTATGACGGAGTTAATTATTCACCACTTCAGCGTCCGCCCCAGGCTACCAATAATGATTGGGCAAAAGACCAGTGGGTATTTACGGAAATAGATTCGATGAGACATGCAGCGAACCGTGCTAAATGGAATTACGAACATAACCTGGATATACCCGTACCGCCTCCGCCGTTAACATGGCTAAACATACAGGAACAGATAGGAGGTATAAAGTTAACATGGTCAAACAATGCAGAGTCAACACCTGGTTTTGAAGGCTACCGGATATACCGTGCCAGGGGTGCAAGTGATACGACATTATACAATCTGATAGCGACATTAAGCAAGAAACAAGGGAACTTAAGTGATGAATATGTAGATAGAGATTTACAGCGAGGAGCAGATTACTATTATTACGTAACGACGTTCGGTTATTCTAATGGGCCGGATGCATATAAGCCGGGAGAGATATTGGAGAGCGGGAGGAACTATGAGAACACATTTGCGCCGTCTAGGTTAGTGCCGAAGGCAGGACTGGCGGAAGGGAAATGGGAGGACAGTGTAAGGGTAGTACCGAATCCGTATAACATATCAGCCCGAGCATTGGAATTTCCGGATACACCGGACAAGATAATGTTTGTAAATTTACCGCCGGTATGTACGATAAGGATATTCAGCGAGAACGGGAATTTAATAAAGACGATACAGCATACGGACGGAAAGTCAGATGAACAATGGGAGACAGGAGGCCAGTACATGTTAACGGAAGATGGACAGAAGCCGGCAAGCGGCATATACATAGCAAATTTTCAAACACCCGACGGGCATAGTGCATTTAGAAAATTTGTTATTATTAGATAAAAA
>JBJKSH010000239.1:0-3375 GCA_046704255.1 Ignavibacteriaceae bacterium
TTCTAATGCCTTATTTTTATTTATTTGTTAATATACGTTCCGCATAAGTAGAATAGAATTATAAATTCTACCTAATAATCATAGCCTAATAAAAACTAATTAATTTTGACTCAAAACAATACTGTGACATAAAGGACAAAAATTTACGACCAAAAATTATTTTGAATTTTTAATTCTAATTGCAATATTTCCCGTTAAATAATATTTACTATTAAATGAAAACAATAAGTAGAATATTTTTTATAATTTGTGCTATGGTATCTGCAATATTTTTACAAGCACAAAGTAAATCTGCCGAAGTAGATTCGCTGCTGTCTTCATATTCCGGTAATGTACCCGGTGCTTCTTTACTGATTATTCACAACGGAGAAAAAATTTATCAGCATGCCTACGGTATGGCAAACATGGAAGAAAAAATTTATGTAGAAGCAAACACCAATTTTAGACTTGCCTCCGTAACAAAGGAATTTACTGCTGCGGCAATTATGCTTCTTATTGAAAGGGGCAAGCTTAATTTTAGCGATAATCTTACGGAGATTTTTCCCGGCTTTCCGTCTTACGGTAAAAAAATTAAAATTACCAATCTGCTTAATCATACATCCGGCTTGATAGATTACGAAGATTTAATACCGGATACTGCAACGGTTCAGGTGCATGATAAGGATGTTCTGCGGTTGATGACGGAACAGGATTCAACTTATTTTGTGCCGGGAAGTGAATACAGGTATTGTAATTCCGCATACTGTGTTCTTGCTATGGTTGTAGAAAAAATATCCGGAGAATCTTTTGCCGGATTTTTAAGGGAAAATATATTTAAGCCTTTGGGAATGTCAAATTCCGTTGCCTATCAAAAAGGTATTTCAACTATAAAAAACAGGGCGTACGGTTATTCCCTAAAAGAAGGAAAATTCATTAGGAACGATCAGAGCATAACCAGCGCTACTCTCGGCGACGGCGGAGTTTATACTTCGATAAATGACTTGTTTAAGTGGGATCAATCTCTTTACACCGACAAACTGCTTCCTTTAAAAATGATTCGTGAATCTTTTACAAGAGGCACGCTGAATAACGGTGAAAAAATTAATTACGGCTACGGCTGGCATCTGAAAAAGTATTTAGGTCACGAAATTGTATATCACGACGGTGAAACTAGAGGCTTTAGAAATATAATTTACAGGATACCGGATTTGAAATTTACCATAATTCTTCTTACTAATAGAAACAAAGGCGATACGGTTAACCTTGCGGAAAAAATAGCTTCTATATATGCAGAAGTTCAAGATTAAATTAAAATTTGCCGGCACTGCTTAAACAAAGCCGGCATTATGTAAAAAATTAAGAATAAGATTAAGCGCAGAAATATTTTAAATAAGTTATGAAACAATTTGATATACCTGTTTTTTACAGGAGTAAATTTATAACAAAGATAAAAGAAAACAGGAATTTAAATGACCCGCGTAAAAAAGATTTTACACCGGCGGTGATTAATTTCGGTCCTGTAAGGTTTTTATTACCGAGGCATTTCGGATTTTGTTACGGTGTAGAAAATGCAATTGAAATATCTTACGGCATAGTTGAACAGAATCCCGGCAGGCGGATTTATCTTTTGAGCGAGATGATTCACAACCCCGGGGTTAATGAAGAATTACAAAGCCGCGGAGTTAGGTTTATAACGGATGCTCAAGGTAATCAATTAACAGATTGGAATGAGTTGTCCGGCGATGATATAGTGATTATTCCCGCATTCGGAACAACAATCGAAATTCAGAATAAATTAAACGAACTTGGAATAAAAACATATAAGTATAACACTACATGCCCGTTTGTGGAAAGAGTATGGAACCGCTCTTTCAAACTTGGTGAAGATAAATACACAGTAATTATCCACGGCAAACATTATCATGAAGAAACAAGGGCAACATTTTCTCACACAGTTAGAAACGCACCTGCCGTTATAGTAAGGAATATCGACGAAACAAAATTTCTAGGAGATGTCATCCTTGGTGAAAGAAGTGAAAATGATTTTTATTCTTTTTTCAAAGATAAATTTTCAAACGGGTTTAATCCGGCTGAAGACTTAGCCAAAATCGGAGTAGTTAACCAAACAACAATGCTTGCAAGCGAAACACAGGCAATTGCAGATTATCTTAAATTCGTTATGATAAAGAAATACGGGGTGGGTGCTCTAAAAAAACATTTTGCAGATACGCGTGATACACTTTGCTATGCAACATACGATAATCAGGAAGCAACTCACGGTTTGTTACAAAAAAATGCAGACCTTGCAATTGTAATCGGTGGGTACAACAGCAGCAATACCGGCCATATTGTTGAATTGTGTGAAGATAAATTTAAAACATTTTTTATTTCGTCTGCGGGTAAAATAATTTCCAATAAAAAAATAAGTCATTTTGATATTCATACAAAAAAAGAAATAGTAACGGAAAATTTTATCCCGGATAAAACACCTGTCGATATAATAATAACAAGCGGCGCCTCCTGCCCCGACTCTGTTGTTGAACAGGTAATCCAAAAAATACTTTCCTTTTATAAAAGCTCTAAATCTTTTGAAGAAGTTCTGCAGGAACTTATTGCAGGCAATGGATGAAGATTGAAATATTCTGAAAACTTTTGCTTGGATAGATAATCTTTCAACGTATAAGTTGATGAACAGCCTGCCAAAAAGATTACCAACCCAAACAAAGCAAAATAAATATTTTTCATTTCAAACAATAATAAATTGAATTATGGGTTGAATTGATAGGTGTAGGTATGCCCAACAAACCAACCCGCAATTCCTCCTAAAATAATTCCAATCCCAGAACCGTACAATATTCCTGCAAAGATATCTTTGTCTCTTGTATGGTATCCGGGTTCATCTCTACTCTCATAAAAAGGAAATATACCCACGGCACCGGCTATAAGCCCTGTAATTCCTCCTAATAACAATCCGGGCGGAATGCCAATCCAATTTATTTTGTAATAAACTTTCCTTATTTTATTAAGCGGAAGAGAAACCTGAGTGTCAATCACTTTTGTTACCGGTATGTTTATTGATGAATCCGGTAAATAAGTAATTTCCTTTTCATGAAATTCTCTGCTGTCTTTAAGAGTTATTATAACAGTATGATTTGATTCGGCATCATAAAAATCATCAACATTTTTTATTTCACTTTTAGGTACACGCTCAATTTCTGTCTTTCTTGATTTTTTAATTATGATAAGGCTGTCGTTTGAAATTATAGTGCCTTCTTGGGTGGAAAATGAACTGCCGTTGTTCAGCGTAATTTTTACATTCTTATATTTAACAAAGTTGTTAAAGTCTTCGTAAAACTTTTGCTTGGACGGATAATCTTTCAGAGTATAGACTGAAGA
>JBJKSH010000240.1:0-3074 GCA_046704255.1 Ignavibacteriaceae bacterium
TCTCCGAAACCGAATGAATTTGTTAAACCAATCGGAACTGCGCTTGCAAATGGAAACAGTTCCTGCAGGCTTAACGAGTTATGATGATTTACAGGACATCTTTTTATTACATTATTGCCTTCAAGGCCGGCGGTTTCAACAATATCGCCGTCAAACTTTTCCAGCAGATCTTTTTTATCTGCAGGAGAAACAACGTAAAGAAATTTTTCGTTATTCTTGCGGCCCAGAAATATAACGGCATCGTTATAGCCTGTTACGGATTCGGGATAATATTTAACACCCGGCAGCTTTTCAAATTCGGCCGGTTGATTGTTATTGTTTGTTTTTTCTTTAAATAATTTTAATAAATTGCTTTTCATATCTATACCTATATAATAATTAACTTACTTAAAAAATAAATGGATGTACTTTTAGTACATATTTTAAATACAAAAATTAAATTTTTGCTGGTTCCATTTTAGGAACAAGCAAATGAAATATCAGTAATGCAAGCAGATAAACTGTTCCGCAAATAATAAATAAAAGTAAATAATGGCCGGTAAGCTGGATGATGAATCCAGCTGCGGTTGCAATCAGCATTCCGCCGATAGCACCTGCCGTTCCGCCTAATCCAACAACAGAAGCAACTGCTTTTTTGGGAAACATATCGGATGCAGTAGTAAAAATATTAGCTGACCAGCCCTGGTGTGATGCTGCTGCTACACCTATAAGGAGCACAGCCCACCATTCCGGTACACTTGCTGCAAATACTATAGGAACAATCAATATCGCACATATTAGCATTACCGTTTTTCTTCCTTTATTGATGCTCCATCCTCTTTTAATAAAAACTCCGGACAGCCAGCCGCCGCCTATACTGCCGATGCTAGTCATAGTATAAATAACTACTAGAGGAAGGCCGATATGAGCCAGATCCAACCCGTAGCGTTGGTTCAAAAACAACGGCAGCCAGTAAAGGTAAAACCACCAAATAGGATCGGTTAAAAATTTGCCTATTAAAAATGCCCATGTTTGTTTATACTTTAAAAGTTTCAGCCAGGGCACTTTTACAACTACTTCTTCGGGCGGATCGCTGTTAATGTAAGCCAATTCTTCCTTTGATACTCGCTTATGCTTTTCCGGTACTTCGTACTTCCATGCCCAAAGAACAACCCAGATAAAACCAAGCAGACCCGTAAAAATAAATGCTTCCTGCCATCCCCATGTTAAGGTTATCCACGGTACAAGAATTGGTGCAATTACCGCACCAATGTTAGCGCCGGAATTAAACAAACCTGTTGCCAAAGCTCTTTCCTTTTTAGGAAACCATTCGGCAGTTGATTTTATTGCTGCCGGGAAGTTTCCGGATTCGCCCAAGCCTAAAGTAAACCTTGCAAACCCGAATTCAAACGCAGTACTTGCCAGAGCATGCCCCATTGCGGCAACACTCCAGATAATAATTGTTACCAGATATCCGATCTTGGTTCCAACTTTATCAATAAATCTTCCGAATAAAAGCAAGCCGATTGCATAAGCTGCCTGAAAGGCCGTTACAATATACCCGTAATCAATATCGTTAAAGCCTATTTGTTTTTGCAGCGTTGGGGCAAGCAGACCAATTACTTGCCTGTCTATATAGTTAATTGTAGTTGCAAAAAACAACAGTGCACAAATTGTCCATCTATATTTTGAAGTCGGTTTAGATTCCGGATGTATTTCCGGTGTTGCAGTTTGTATTTCCATATTATACTTTCTTTTAGTAGGATTTATTTAACAATTTCAATTTGTTTTCTTAAATGAATTATATACCGTAAATTATTTACCGGTAAATAATTTCCCGTTTATGTAGAAGCCTTTGGTTTTTAAGTCTTTTATATAATTAAGAATATTACCGTCTTTTACACCGTTAAATTTGCAATTTTCAATTTTTACATTTTCAACAGGTGATTGTGCAAGCCCGTCAACATTTAAACCATATCTGCTTTCTTCACTCGTTACATTTTGAACAACAATATTTTTAAAAACCGGATAATAATTATACCCTTTCGCCTCCGGAGGATCATACAGCATATTCAACCTAACTACGGCTTCTCTAACCTGTCCTACCTTTATGTTTCTTACATAAATATCTTTTACAATACCACCGCGTTTGGCATTGGATTTTATCCTGATTGCCCTATCCAGATTAGGGCTGCTCATTTCGCAGTCTTCAGCAAAAATATTCCATGCACCTCCGGTTATTTCACTGCCCATTACAACTCCGCCGTGCCCGTCTTTCATCTTGCAGTCTTTAATGACAAAGTTTGTACTTGGCACATTAACTATTCTTCCGTCATTATTTCTTCCTGATTTAATTGCAATACAATCATCTCCGTCACTGAACACACAGTTTTTAATAAGCACGTATGAACAAGACTCCGGGTCGCAGCCGTCTGTGTTCGGACCAATACTGTTTGTTTTTATTCCGTCAATCGTAATGTTGGTACTTAATAGAGGATGCAAAAACCAGAAAGGAGAATTTTTTAATGTTACTCCTTGAATTAAAATATTTTTGCATTTGTAAAATTCAACCATGGTAGGTCTTAAATAATGCCCCTGGCCGAATATTCTATCTTTAAGCGGAACTTTCTCGTCATTCATTTTAGCAAGAGCCGGACGGTTGCCTTTTTCCCTCATGCTAGGCATACCTTCCTTCCAGCCGAATCTTCTATTACCAACCCAATTCCACCAATGATTATTATCTGCCTGCCCGTCAAGCAAGCCTTTTCCAGTTACTGCTATATTCTCCTGACCATACGCATAAATCAACGGAGAATAATTCATGCAGTTCATACCTTCATACCTTGTAGAAACAAGCGGTAAATAATCTTTTGGATTCGTACTAAACCTTACAACTGCACCTTCCGAAATGTGAAGGTTTACATTACTCTTTAAATGAATGGCACCTGTTAAAAATGTTCCTTTGGGTACAACAACTATCCCGCCGCCTGCTTTACTGCACGCATCGATTGCTTTTTTAAATGCTTCCGTGCACAATACCTTTCCCCCTTCTTTTGCACCGTATTTAGTAATATTAAATTCCTTCTGGGGAAAAG
>JBJKSH010000241.1:0-33563 GCA_046704255.1 Ignavibacteriaceae bacterium
ATTTAAGCTTGCGGCAATTATCCCCAATAAAACAGCTAACTTAACGGATGTTTTCATTTGTCTTCCTCGCTCATTAAGCCTAAAATATATTATCAACTATAAAACTTTTTTATAATTAAAACAAGAAAATAGTCTATTCCACCGGCAAGCCCTCTAGCTGCATAATTTTTAGTGCATTTGTTGTCGGGCATGGTCCAGAATTTATTTTATAGTTAAAGGTCATTCTGCTATCTTTTATTTCTTCTTTAAAATGATAGTTTCTTATTTTCGGAATTTCACCGGCAAAATTTACAAGTTCCAGGTCGTGGGTGGCAATTGCTCCCAGCGAATTAGTCTTAGCTAATGCTTTAATAAACGCATAACTTCCTTTAAGCCGCTCAATATTATTTGTTCCTCTAAAAATTTCATCTATTAAAAAGAAGACCGGCAAATCATCTTCTTTCTTACATTCATCAAGAAGAGTTTTTAATCTTTTAACTTCGGCATAAAAATAAGATATTCCGTCAATAACGGAGTCACTAACCTTTATACACGATACAAGCCTGAATAAAGAAACCTTAAGCGAATCCGCATCTAAAACACTTCCGGCATAAGCAAGAGACAAGTTAATTCCAAGAGTTCTTAAGAAAGTACTTTTCCCGGACATATTCGATCCGGTAATAAGTGCTATAGTTCTGTTAGGTATAAATGAAAAATCATTCTTTATCTTTTTATTTTTTTTAATCAGCGGATGTCCCAATCCTTTGCCTTCGAGCTGCACTTCATTTTCACTCTTTCTTTCGCTTATTTCGGGGAAAACATAATCCGGATTGAGGTATGCAAAATTCGCTAATGAACAAAGAGCTTCCAGGTTGTACCAAACATTTAGCCATTCGTTAAATTGATTGGATATTAAATTTTTATATTTTTTAAATTTTATATCAAAATAAAAATCTACCGGAAAAGCTACGGCAGCAGCATACCACACAAAGGGATTACCTTTTTTGATTCTTACCATATCGGCAACATTTTTTATCTTGGTTATTAAATAAGAAGGCTTTTCATCTACTGATAGAAAAGGTTTGCAAAGATTATATAAACCCGAATTCAATTTCCATGGATATCTTTCAAGAAGCTTAAAGACATTGGATAACTTACCAAGCTCATCATTTAAATATTCTGATTCATCTGCAATTGTTTCTTTTTCCCTGTTACCGAAAAAATATAATGCAATATACATTAAGGTAGTTATACCCCAATAACCCGGAAGTAAAGATTCTAGAAAAAGAATAAACAGGATAATATTTACGGGAGCAAGTACGATTAGTATTATAAATATTATTTTCCGCAATTTACTATCTTCTATTTGTTTAGTTAAAAACCGGGATACATGTATTTCGTCAAATTCTTTTTTAGTTGCAAGCCCGGCATTTAATATTAGTTTATCACGTAAGCGTGTTAAGGGGATTAATTCTTTAACAAGACTTTGCCTCTTATAAATTTTATCTATCGAAGGATTAAAATTAGACAACCAATCCATAAGCATCTCTCTACCTTGTTTGGATGTTGCAGTATTTATAAGCTGATGTAAAGATTCACTTCCGGTTATATTAAGGTCTGATTCGTTTGGCTTTGATAAATCTTCGGAGAAGTAAACAATTTTTGGAATTTTTTCCCAGTTAAGGTTCAGGCGCGAAAGATGGGTTGATTTTATCTCTTTCCATATTTTCAATTTTCTTCTGCCGTTATCCAGTTTTGCATGAAAATGCGCAATTATTCCTAGTGTAACTATAAATATTACGGCAATTATTAAAGCCCAAAATTCTAAATGGCTGAAAAAAATTAATAGCGTTAAAATTAAGCCGGATAAAAAAACAGCAAGTCTGTAATTTGAATAAGTATTACTGAGTTTTTTCAACCAAACTTCTCTTTGCTCCAGGCGATAAATTAGTTTTGTAAGATAATCTTCAACCGTCTCCCATTTTATCTTATCATTTGAAGGCTGCATTGTTTTTGAGTTGTTTTATTAAATAAAATATTCTTGATATTAAGTTATATACAATTTTGAGTTTAAGCAAAAAATTAAAATTTATATTTTGGGAAGTAAAAAAATTGTTGGCCGTTTGTGCGTATTATGTTTGCTCAGGTTTATCCGAAGTTAAATATTTCTTTTACCACAAGACTCAAAGTTTTATATCTTGTGTTCTTTGCTTCTTCTCAGGTTTCGCTGTGGTTTGAATTCCTAATTATTTGACAGGAGTTAACAACTCGTCCGGCGGATAAATACAATTCAATTTATGTCCGAGAAATTTTTCGATAGCGGGAATCTGGAAAGAATCATCCTCGGAAGCAAAACTAATGGATATTCCGCTTGCACCTGCTCTTCCCGTTCTGCCGATACGGTGAACATAATCTTCAGGATCTTCCGGCAGAGTATAATTAAAAACATGACTGATGCTGTCAACGTGCAAACCTCTTCCCGCAACATCGGTTGCAACCAATACTTTAATATTACCCGATTTAAAATCATTTAAAGTTTTAAGCCGTATTCTCTGATCAACATCGCCGGATAAGACTTTACAGCCTATACCGCAGCCCGCAAGCTGTTCTTCAAGCTTTCTTGTTTCATCGCGTCTGTTTGCAAATATTATTACCCGCTCAAGTTTTTGCTGTTTAATAATATTATAAAGCAAAGAAAATTTTTCATCGTTCGAAGTTATATAAACTATCTGCTCAATATTTTCACCTGCGGTTTTCTCCGGTTCAATTGCTACATTTATTGCATCCTTTGTCCACTGATATGCAAGCCGTTTAACTTCATCCGTTAATGTAGCGCTAAAGAAAAGAGTCTGACGTTTCATTTTAGGCGGTGTGTTTCTAACAATTTTTCTAACATCGGGGATAAAGCCCATATCCAGCATTCTATCGGCTTCATCAATAACCAGAGTATCAACACTTCTTAAAAATAATTCACGTTTTTCCATAAAGTCCAATAATCTGCCGGGAGTTGCAACCATAACATCCACAACATTCCTTAACAGTCTGTTACGCTGTTTATTATAATCCATGCCGCCGTAAATTTCCATTATTTTAATTTTAGTATACTTGGATAAGGCACGCGCATCGTTTGCAATTTGAATAACCAGCTCTCTTGTAGGTGCAAGTATTAAAGCTAAAGGAGCCCCGGGCCTTCTAACACCTGTCTTAGGATTTGCCAACAGCTTATTGAAAATAGTAATTAAAAATGCCGCTGTTTTCCCCGTTCCTGTTTGTGCCTGCCCAAAGGCATCTTTACCCTCAAGGCACGGTACTAAAATTTCTTTTTGAATAGGAGTACAATATTGAAAATTCAAATCGGCAATTGCATGCATTATAAATACCGGAAGATTAAAATCATGGAATCTTTTTTTACCTTCAGCACCGGGGACATTAAAATTTGAGATATCCCATGAGCTTTGTTTCTTTACACCTTCAGAAGGCAGTTTTTTATTTGAAGATTTATTTTTGTATGTATGCGCATTATTTAATTTATTAACTTTTGCAGACCCATGTTCCTTTGGTTCAACATGCTTTACGGGAAGCTGATCTTTTTTCCTTTTATTATTATTTCTATTTGTATTGCGTTTTCTTACATGTGTATTTTCATTTACCTTAACTTCAACAGGTTTTGTATTCTTATTTTTTACTGGATTGGCATGACTATTCGCTGCTTTATGATTTTGTTCCGTTTTGCTTTTCGAACCGGATATTCTTTTAATTTTTTCTTTGACTATTTTAAATAACTTATTTACCAAAACATATCCTTACAATTGGGTTTTTTAATGGAAGGCCAAATTTAAAACCTAGCCGTACAATTTCACACCAAAATATAAGAAAATTAAAGATTAGTATCTCCGGCTAAAGTAATAATAACAATATTTTTTATAAATTAAACTATTAAACATCTATTTATTTTACAACAAACTCCGGGAATAAAAATGGTCAGGAAATTATTTTACATTCTTACTTTATCGTTTACATTATTAATTATTACAAATATTTTTTCGCAGCCCACTTTTAAGCTCAATCAAACCGAAATTAGAAATGCTTCCGTTAAACTCGATTCAATGGCAAAATTAAAAACCGGCAGGGATACTCCCGGTTATTCCATTATGGTAATTTATAATGGTAAAAAAATATTTAATAAAGGATTCGGCCTTGCAAACCTAAAAACCGGGCGGCAGTTAGATTCACATTCAAATCTTTACCTTGCTTCGGTTTCCAAGGAATTTACAACAATGGCAATTATGATTTTACACGACCGTGGCCTTATTGGCTTTGATGACCCGGTTATAAAATACCTGCACGGCTTACCATCTTACTATAAAAACATTACGGTTAGAAATTTAATGACGCATACTTCCGGCATTCCCGATTATTATGCTTTGCTAGGTTACAATTATAACTTTACCGGTATTACAAATAAAGATGTCTGGAATTTACTTTTGAAGCAGGACAGTTTAAACTTCAAACCTGGTACGAAATTTCAGTACAGCAATTCCGGATTCGTACTTTTGTCAATGATAGTATCAAAAGTATCTCATAAATCTTTTGCAGAATTCTTAAAGAAAAATATTTTTAATAAAATCGGGATGAAAAATACTCTTGTAATTACTCCCCGGGTTAAAACCATTCCGCATAGAGCTACGGGTTATACCAAAGACAGCACCGGTCAATATATAAAAGATGATTACGATCAGTACACAACAGGAGCAGGAGGAATATATTCCTGCACTTCGGATCTTTATAAATGGGATCAGAGTCTTTATACCGACAAGCTTGTTAAAAAATCAACTTTAAATGAAGCTTTTACTAGGCAAAGCTTGAATAACGGTAAAAAAATTGATTACGGCTTTGGCTGGTTTATAGGGAAATTTACAAGTGGAAATTTAAAGGGAATAAAGTTTGTTTATCATAACGGTGCACTGGATGGATTCAGAAATCTAATTTTCAGGATTCCCGCTCTGCATTTTTCGTACATAGTTCTTTCCAACACCGGGCAGGATTTTTCCGTACCGGAGGCAATTGCAAAATTATTTTGGAAAAAGTAAAAGAAAAAATATTTCATTCGATAATATAACAGGTAATTTTGGGGGAATACCATACAAGAACGGAAATAATATGAAAATATTTTATTACAGTAAAATTTGTTTTTCACTTTTAATATTTTGTTTAATCGCCTCAAAAATTTTAGCCCAGGACAGCATTTTAATCCCCCAAATTAAAAAATCAACCGGTAAAGAAAAAGTTGAACTGCTGAATAAATATGCCGCATCATTTGTGCATCATAATCCCGAGGAAAGATTACACATTTCAGCCGAGGCGTTGTCTTATGCCCAAAAAATTAATTATACTAAAGGCATTGCCGATGCACTTAATAACTGCGGTGTAAGCTATTATTACATGCACAATTACCGTTCCGCATTGTTATGGTATAAAAAGGCTTTACCCTTGTTTGAAGAACTTAAAGATTCAAATGCAATAGGAGGTACTTTTAATAATATTGCAAATATTTTTCAAAAGTTAAGAAATATAGATAGTTCCATAATTTATAATAAAAAGGCTTTAAAGATAAGGCTCCGCATTCATTCGAATGCGGCTGCATCTACATCCATTACCAATTTAGGTCTTTTAAATTTAATGAAAGGCAATTATGAAAAAGCGCTGGGAAATTTTCAGGAGGCATTGAAGATTAGAAAAAAAGAAGGACTTAAATATTCTATTGCAAGTTCTTATAATAATATCGGCGCTCTTTACTGGAAGTGGGGAAATTACACCGGCGCACTGGAATATTTTGAAAAATCTTTTCAATTGAGCAAAGAGGCTGACTATACAAGTACAAAAGTTATTGCAGAGATGAACATCGGCCTGATAAATATTGACCTTGGCGGGCTAAAATTTGCACGGAACTATATTAACAATGCTATTAAAGAGGCCGGCAGCGACGGGCTGGAGGAAGCCAAAGCTAACGGGTATTATTATCTTGCAATATTATATAATAAAGCCGGCAGCTATGACTCATCAATTATAATGATTGACAGAAGTATAAATTATTTTAACAAAGTTAATAATAATAACGCTCTTTCTACTTTGTATACCCTGGAGGCCAAAGATTATTTATTGAAAAAAAATTTGACCCGCACCGAATACGCTGTTTTGCATGCTCTTAAAGAAGCACAAACGGCTAACAACAAGACTTTAGCCGCATCCGCATACCAGGTAATTGGGGAAATGAATCTTGTGAAAAAGGATTATTATAATGCACTTCAAAATACTTTCAAAAGCCTGAAAATAAATATAGAAAAACACCGCCTTGAAAATATTGTTGAAGATAATAAGCTGTTATCGGACATTTATATAAATATGGGTAATTACAAAGCTGCGGCAGAATGCCTGCAAAAGTATGCCTTAAGCAAAGATAGTTTGTTTAATCAAAAACTTGCCGGAAATATCGCAAATTGGAGGGTTAGATATCAAACAGCCAATCAGGAAAATAAAATCCTTAAGCTTAACAAAGAAAATTCACTCCGCCTTGCGGAAATTTTAAAGCAAAAAGCATTAAGAAATTTGTTCATAATCATTACCGTTCTGGTTTTAATACTTCTGGCAGTTGTTTATTATTTCTTTTCTAAAAATAAAAAGATGAGTACTGTTATTAACAATACTAATATAAAACTGGATGAAGTAAACAAAAAACTTGAAGAACAAAATAAGCAGTTGTTAAATTCGAACCGGACAAAGGATAAACTCTTTTCCATTATAGCTCACGACTTAAAAGGGCCGTTCAACGGATTGTTGGGATTAACCGGCATATTAAGCAAAGAGGCCGGTAGCATGAACGAAGAGAAAATAATTGAAACTACCAAACTAATTAACCGGTCGTCTAAGAGATTATTTAAGCTTACTAAAAACCTGCTGGACTGGTCACGTATCCAAATCGATTCAATTAATGCCAGCCCGGAACTACTTAATGTTAAAAATATTTTTGAGGAAATTAAGGAATCTGTTAAAGATTCGCTTGAAGAGAAACAAATTTCATTAACTACAACAGCAAAAAGCAGTTTGTCGGTTTACTGCGATCCGCAAATGCTGGATACAGTTTTAAGAAACTTAGTAAACAATGCTATAAAGTTTACAAATAAAGAAGGTAAAATAAATTTAGCAGCAGAAACCGGAGAATCGGGAATTAAGTTTAGAGTAATTGATAACGGGATAGGAATTGAAGCTGAAAATTTGAAGCTTATATTTAGTGAAAACGAGTTCTTATCCACCAAAGGTACGGAAGGAGAACATGGTACAGGTCTCGGCATTAAAATTTGCAAAGAATTGCTGCAGAAATGTAACAGTGAACTGAAAGGGCAAAGCACACCCGGCCGGGGAACAGAATTTTCGTTTGTACTGCCGAAGAGTTTATGAGCATTTTTGCTGTATTGACTATAGTGTACTGCACCATAAATAATTTTACAGAACATTTTTAACATAAACTATTCATAATAATTGAATTCTATGTTTACTACCGAGCTTATATTGTTAAACAAAATGTTAAGAAGCGTTAGCGGCGGTATACTAACTATGATAGAAAAACTTTCGCTTTCATTAATTTGTCATGTTAAATAAATAATTTTTATTATTTTAACGGCAAATAAATTCAATCCTAATTAACAAATAAAACTACTTCAATTTAATTGGATATAGAATCATCCGGTTTAACCTTTAAAAAAATTTTTCGTTTCTGGGTGCCGCTTTCCGCTACGTGGCTTATGATGTCCGCCGAAGGGCCGTTCCTCTCTGCAGTAATTGCCCGCATGTCTAACCCGGAATATAATCTTGCAGCTTTTGGAGTTGCATTTTCATTTGCAATGATAATTGAAGCACCGGTTATCTTATTAATGACGGCTTCTACTGCACTGGTAAAGGATCTGCATTCATTTAAAAAATTACGGAACTTCACCTATGCTTTAAATACTCTGGAAACATCTCTAATGCTTCTGTTAATAGTTCCTTCAATATTTTTTTTTATAACAATCAACCTTGTAAAACTTCCCCCTGAGGTTGCACAACTTACACATACGGGTGTAATAATTTTGCTCCCATGGCCGGGGTCAATTGGATATAGAAGATTTTACCAGGGTATACTTATCCGCAATAACTTAACAAAAAGAGTTGCATACGGAACAATTGTAAGGCTTTCGGCAATGACTATAACCGCACTGTTACTTCATTTCTTTACAAATGCCGAAGGCGTTATAGTTGGTTCTGCCGCCTTATCTGCCGGTGTTATAAGTGAAGCAGCAACAATTAGAATAATGGCCTTAGGAATTTTAAAACGCATTAAGTCGGGTGAGATAAGCAGCAGTGAACCAGGCAAAATTACATACAAGGAAATTCTTAAATTTTATTATCCGCTTGCACTAACTTCCATAATAACATTGGCCGTGCAGCCAATGGTTACTTTTTTTATGGGGCAAAGCAGAATGGCATTGCAAAGCCTTGCTGTGCTGCCTGTAATTACTTCGTTCGTTTTTATTTTCAGAAGCATTGGACTGTCTTTTCAGGAAGTTGGGATAGCACTTATGGGAAATAATAAAGAAGGATATAAGCCATTGAGGAATTATGCTTTAATGCTGGGAACCATAGTAGTATCCATCCTGGGTGTAATTGCCTTTACCCCCCTTTCCGAAGTTTGGTTTCACAACGTATCCGGACTTTCCGTTAGGCTAAGCGAATTTGCAAGACTTCCTTTAATAATACTAGCTATTATGCCGGGCTTATCTGTTCTATTAAGTTTTCAAACGGCAGTGCTTGTTTGGGCACATAATACAAAACCCATAACATTTTCTACAATTACCGAGTTCTCCGGTATTATAATTACTATGTTTATTGCTATCAGGTTTTTCGATACAGTAGGGGTTATTGCCGCAACTCTTGCTTTTATTATAGGAAGAATAGGTGCGAATATTTATTTATTCCCTCCGTATTTTAAGTCTTTAGAAAAATGAACAAAATAATAATTCATCCGTCAAATTTATTTATAAATTCCAAAAATTATTAACATATTCAACCATATTTTCGCTATTTTCCATAAACTGATTTTTTAATTTTTCATAAAAGTACATTCGCAATAAGGGAAAAACATGACCGTTAAGCTTTTAAGACGCCTATTCGGAGCCTTTGTGTTCCTGCTGTCTACAGTTATATTATTTTTAACAGTACAATCCTCGGTTTCGTTTTGGGATCCTGGAGAAATATCCGCAGCATCATATTCACTAATGGTTCCGCACCCGCCGGGAGGACCTTTCTGGCTAATCATCGGCAGGTTTTTTTCTATGATTCCTTTTGCTTCTAATATCGGGTTTAGAATTAATTCTGTTTCGGTTCTTTCCGGTTCTTTTACTATTCTGCTGCTCTTTCTTATTATAATTAAAGTTATTGAAAATTATAGAGGCAAGGAGTATCAGAATCTTTCCGAAGCGGCTTTAACTTACGTATCGGCGGCAATAGGTGCTTTGGCATTTAACTTTTGCGACACTTTCTGGTTTAATGCAACGGAGGCAAATTACTTTGCGTTAAGTACTCTGCTGTTTGCTTTAATCGTATGGCTTATGATGATATGGAACGAGCATTCCAAAGAAGCCGGAAGTGAAAAGTATATTTTGCTAATGGCTTATTTAATCGGCCTGTCCTTCGGTGTTCATTTAATGAGTGTGCTTGCCCTTTTTACATTCGTTTTTGTTGTTGTAATGAAAAAATATGTCACCGATGACGAATCATTCAAAAAATCGGCTTATATATTTTTGGTTCATTTGGGAATATTGCTTTTAATAGCTGTAGGAATGTGGGCTTCGCAAACAGGCACTACTCCGCCTACGCAGCAGCAGTATGAAGCTTTTGATTCCCGGTTTGTTTGGATTATGATTGGGGCTTCAGCAATATTTATGGGAATAATGTGGAAGAAAATTTATCACAGGAATTCTTTTTACATTCCCATTATTGCAGCGGGAATTATATTATTGGTTGCGTATCCCGGCATTGTTAAAGGTGTTCCTGCAATTTTACTTGCTATCGGTGGTTCAAGTGATTTAACAAGTTTATTTATTTTCGTCCTTCTACTCGGTATTATTTTATACGTTATTTACTGGGCCACAAAAAGCAAAAAAAGTATAGTCAATCTTTGCGCTAAAGTTCTGCTTTTTATGCTTTTGGGTTTTACTACTTATTCTATGATTATAATTCGTTCAAACCAAAAGCCGCCGATGAACGAAAACTCACCCAACAACTTTCACAAACTAATGTACTACCTGGACCGCCAGCAGTACGGCGATTTTCCCATATTCAAAAGAAGATTTTCCTCTCAACAAGGCCAGCAGGGAATTTATACCAACTACTCCAGCGATCTTGATTTTCTGTGGCGTTACCAGGTTGAACACATGTTTAACAGATATCTTGGCTGGAACTTAATTGGTAAAGTTTCTACGGTGCAGGATGCAGGAGTAAAATGGAGCCAGCTTTACGGCATTCCTTTCTTTGTAGGAATACTGGGCTTATTCTTTCTATTTAAAAAAGATTGGAAAATGGCTACTGCGTTTTTAATACTTTTTATTTTTATGGGGTATTTAATAGCCTTTTACCAAAACCAGCAGCAGCCGCAGCCAAGAGACAGGTTTTATTTTTATCCCGGCGCTATTTTTATTTTTGCTGTTTGGATTTCTGTCGGCATGCGCGAAGGTGTTGAATGGATAAAAGGAATTATTAAAAACAAATCGCTGGCTAAAGGTGCTTCGTATGCATTTTTATTCCTGGGAATTCTTTTTATACCCGGCAACATGCTTAGAACAAACTATTATACGCATGACAGATCCAACAATTGGATGCCATGGGATTTTTCTTATAATCTTTTGCAGAGCTGTAAACCCAACGCAATACTTTTTACTGCCGGCGACAATGATACTTTCCCGCTTTGGTACCTTCAGGATGTTGAAGGCGTTAGAAGAGATGTTAGAGTGGTTTGCCTTGAGCTTGCAAATACTCCCTGGTATGATGAGCAGCTAAAAAATACTTCTCCTTATGGTGCAAAAAAAATTAAGTTCGGCATGACTGATGCTATGATTGAAAGATTAGGCGGCCTTATGCAGTGGAAACCTCAAACTATTTCCATACCGGTTCCTGAAAATGTAATTAAAGAATTTAATGTTAAAGATTCCTCAATAATTAAAAGCGGAAAAATGTCCTGGCTAATGAATAGTACTATGCAGATTGGCGGAGTTAAAGTTATTAGGTCGCAAGACCTTGTTGTTAGGGATATAGTTGAAAATAATACCTGGAACAGGCCAATTTATTTTGCTTCTACATGCGGACCCAGGAGTTATATAGGGCTAGACGATTACCTGCAGATGCAAGGGCTCGCTTTTCAGCTTGTACCTGTCAGAAGTATTTACGGAGATGATATAAATGCTAAAATAACCACAGAAGATTTATTTAATGAAAATCCGTCATACTCAAAATTGTATAAGCCGGGTTTCAAATTTAGAGGGTTAAACAGCAAAAAAGTATTTTTTAATGCACAAGAAAGGAACTTAATTCTTAATTACAGATCCACATTTGAAAGACTGGCTTATTATTATTTAAACACATTAAATAATAAGCCTATGTGTATTAATACTCTTAATATGATGGAAAAACGAATCCCTGCCGATGTTATTCCTATAAGTTATAACATGCTTTATTTTATAGGAAATATTTATCATAGCGCCGGCGATACCGTAAAATATAAAAAATATACCGGTGAATTTATAAATGAGGCTATGAATAGATTAAATATAAGCATAGAGGAAGTAAACAGCCCGGATAACCCTTATACCATGCTTGAAAGGCTGTACATAAACTTAAAAGAATACGATAAGGCAATCGGCATTATGGAAAAATTAAAAACAAGATTTCCTCAGTTAAGAGGTGTTCAGGAACAAATAAACCAGATTAAGCAATTGAAAAAACAGGGAATTTAATACAACAATAACTTTTATAAGATAAATTATGCAGACTCGAATAATTCAATTAAATTACATAATTTTACCTCGAAAATTTCTAAAAACTTTTCACTCTTAATAAGGTAAAAGATATGACCGCTAAATTAGCAAAAAGAATAATAGGGACATTTGTATTCCTATTAACTACTATAATATTGTTCTTTACCGTGCAGCCTTCGGTTTCCTTTTGGGATCCGGGAGAAATATCCGCAGCATCATATTCCTTAATGGTGCCGCACCCTCCGGGCGGGCCATTCTGGCTTTTAATAGGAAGATTCTTTTCCATGATTCCTTTTGCTTCCAACGTAGGGTTTAGAATAAATACCGTATCGGTACTTTCCGGTTCATTTACAATTCTTCTTCTTTTCCTTATTATAATAAAGCTTTTCGAAAATTACAGGGGAAAAGATTATAAAAACCTTGGTGAAGCGCTGTTAACATATATATCTGCTGCAGCCGGTGCACTGGCTTTTGCTTTTTCGGATACTTTCTGGTTCAATGCAACAGAATCCAATTATTTTGCGCTTAGCACACTTTTATTTGCCTTAATAGTTTGGCTAATGATGATATGGAATGAACACTCCGATGAATTAGGCAGCGAAAAATATATTGTACTAATGGCTTACTTAATCGGTTTGTCTTTCGGCGTTCACCTGATGAGTGTGCTGGCTTTGTTTACTTTTGTTTTTGTTGTTGTAATGAAAAAGTATGTTACGGATGACGATGCATTTAAGAAAACAGCTTACTTATTTTTAATTCATTTAGGCATACTATTAATTATTGCAATTGGGTTGTGGGGATCTCAAACCGGTAAAACACCTCCCACACCGGAAGAATATAAAGCGTTCGATTCCAGGTTTATTTGGATTATGATTGGTGCATCGGCAGTATTTATGGGTGTTACCTGGAAGAGAATTATGCATAGGAATTCATTTTATATTCCTATTATTACGGCAGGCATAGTTTTGTTAATTGCATATCCGGGTATTGTAAAGGGCCTGGCTAAATTTCTGGATGCGGTTGGCGGTTCGGGCTCAATTACCAATCTTTTCCTTTTCCTTTTAATCCTTGCAGTAATAATTTATGTTATGTATTGGTCCAAGAAAAACAGCAAAAACCTGGCAAACCTGGCAAGTACTGCTTTGCTTTTTACACTGCTTGGATTTACAACTTATACAATGATAATTATCCGTTCCGAAAAAAGCCCGCCTATGAATGAGAACTGGCCGGATAATTTTCACAAGCTTATTTACTACCTGGATCGTGAACAGTATGGCGACTTCCCCATTTTCAAAAGAAGATTTTCTTCCGAGCCGAACCAGCAGGGTATTTACACAAATTACAAAAGTGATCTAGATTTTCTTTGGAGATACCAGGTTGAACATATGTTTAACAGGTACCTCGGATGGGATTTTATAGGTAAGGTATCTACCGTTCAGGATGCCGGAGTTAATTGGAGCCAATTTTACGGCATTCCCTTTTTTATAGGAATACTGGGCTTATTCTTCCTGTTTAAAAAAGATTGGAAGATGGGCACGGCGTTTCTAATATTATTTCTTTTTATGGGGTACTTAATTGCATTTTACCAGAACCAGCAGCAGCCGCAGCCAAGAGACCGGTTTTATTTTTACCCCGGCGCCTTTTTAGTGTTTACTGTTTGGATTTCTGTTGGTATACGGGAAGGCTATGATTGGATAAAAGAGAAATTAAAAAACGGAACTCTTGGCAGAACCGCTGCATATACTTTTCTTGGGCTGGCAATACTCTTTATTCCGGTTAACATGTTAAGAATAAATTATCATACTCACGACAGATCCAAAGATTTTTTACCGTGGGATTTTTCCTATAACCTTTTACAAAGCTGTAAACCCAACGCTATTTTGTTTACAAACGGAGATAACGATACATTCCCGCTATGGTACCTGCAGGATGTTGAAGGAGTGCGCCGGGATGTAAGAGTTGTTTGTTTAAGTCTTGCAAATACGGATTGGTATGTTGAGCAGCTTAAGAATACTTCGCCTTACGGTGCATTAAAAGTTAAGTTCAGCATGACGGATGCCATGATTAAAAATCTTTCGCCAATACAATGGAATTCAAAGCTGGTTTCCGTTCCTGTTTCCAAAGAAGCTATTAAAAAATTTCACGTAACGGATTCAACGATAATAAAAACCGGTGAGCTTACATGGCGGATGAATAATACTATTGAAATAGGCGGCATTAAAGGAATAAGAATGCAGGACATTGTTGTGCGGGATATTATTGAAAACAATACATGGAACCGGCCTATTTATTTTGCATCAACTTGTTCGCCGGATTGTTATATAGGACTGGATGATTATCTTAAACTGGAAGGTTTAGCTTCCCAGCTTGTTCCGCAAAAAAGTACAGGGCCGGAATATGTTGATACTAAAATTACCAGGGAAGACTTATTCGATCTTAATCCTTCTTATTCCAAAACTTATAAGCCCGGCTTTAAGTTTAGAAATTTAAACCGTAAAGGAACTTTTTTTGACGATACCGAAAGCAGGTTAATTCAAAACTATAGGAATACATTTATAAGGCTTGCCTATTATTACAAAAATGATATGAATAATGATTCCATGTGTGTTGCTACCTTAAATAAAATGGAAACTGAAATTCCGCGCAGCGTTGTACCTATAGATTACCGCTTCCTTTATGATATAGGCAATATGTATTACAGTGCCGGTGATTTACCCGAATATAAAAAGATTGCTAAAGATGTTGAAAAGGAGGCTTTATTACATTTAAATTCAAGCTTAAATCAATTGCAGTCGCCTTATAATTCGTTTAGTATGCTGGAAAGGACTTACATAAATTTAAAACAATATGATAAGGCAATAGGCATACTTAAAAAGCTTCAAACCATGCTGCCCGGTGCTGGTGGTGTACAGCAGGAAATAGACCGCATTGAGCGAATGAAAAAATTAAACTCGTCCGTAATAAAATAAATTTACGGGGTTGAGGGGAATTTCTCTCAACCCCAATTCACTACAAACGATGCATAATTTTGACGGAATAATTTTCGATGTTGACGGGACGCTTACTTCAACCAACGATCTTATTTTCGAATCTTTCAGATATATTACAAAAAAGTATTTAAATAAGTCTTTAACTAATGAAGAAATTACGGCACTTTTTGGGCCGACTGAAGATGTAATCCTAAAAGAATGGGGCGGTGATAATTTTGAAGTTATTAAAGATGATTATTATAAGTTTTATTCCGATAACCATTACATCGCAAATCTTTATCCCGGTATAAAAGACGTTTTAAATTTTATTAAATCCAAAAATGTTCTGCTTTCAATTTTTACCGGTAAAGGAAGAAAAGCCGCCGCTATTACTCTTAAGAAGCTTGAAGTTTATAATTATTTCGATTTAATAGTAACCGGCGATGATGTAATAAAACACAAGCCGGATGCAGAGGGAATAAATAAATTTGTTGATAAATTTTCACTGGAAAAAGAAAGAGTTTTGATGATAGGAGATTCACCTTCCGACATAAAGGCTGCGCGTTCGGCAGGAGTTAAAATTGCTTCAGTTATTTGGGATCGTTATACTAAAAGAGAAGTTATTAACCTGGATAATGATTATGTATTTTACAAAGTAAGCAAGCTGAAAGAATTTTTGGAAAATAATATTTAATTATTCTATCAACCGGGTTGGCAGCATCTACAGCCGCTGCTATCCCCCGGTTGACGGAGAAGCGAATTTTAATAAATGGCTATTACAATTGTGGTGAAATTATTTTTAATTATTCTTAATTGTACCGGCACCATTTAAGCATAAGTCTTAAACATAGAACCTATATATTTTTCATTAATTTTTTTTAATTCCGGCCTTTTATCCAGAAGCAGCAAAATATCATTTAAAGTAAATTGGGAATTTTCAGGGTACAACTCTTCAAAAATTGATTTAATGAGTATGTAGTCTTCTTCGTAATTTATTTTCCATCTGTATTTCAAGGAATAATCCAATCCAGTTTCCCAATACACGTTTCCTATAGAATACAAGTGCGGGTTTTTCCATATATATGGAGTTGTATATTCGCGCTCCAAATCTTTTTCGGCATTGCACCAAACATCGTCCAGAGTGTTGTAGCCAATTACTTCAACGTCGTTGCCATCCGGGTAAGTAGCCGGGTGAAGGTTGCTTACATAATCGAAAGAGTTATAATTAGATTTGTAAAAGTTTATTACTTTCGAGATAACTTTCGGATCAATTAACGGGCAGTTGGAAGGAATTTTAACAACCGCATCCGCATTGTATTCAAGGGCCGCTCTAAAGTACCTGTCTAGTAAATCCGTAGGATGGCCCCGGAATACCTTTAACTTTTCCTTTTCACACAGTTCTACAATCGGATCGTCTGATTTTTCAGTTGAAGTTGCCACAACAATAGTACCCGTCTCTTTACAAAGAGAAAGCCTTTCCAATTCCCTTATAATCAAAGGTTTATCCTTCAGATTCATCATAATTTTATAAGGCAGGCGGGTAGAGTTCATCCGTGCCTGTACTACGGTAACTATGTTTAAATCCCTACCGTTCATTTTAATTTATATTCCTCTGTCAAAAGCCTGTTGTCTTTCTTATTAAGAATTAATAAAATCGAAAAGAAGATGCCGCAGAATACAAATGCTATTGCCGCTTCCATCGGCTCGCGCTTTAAGATTGAAATTATTCCTGCTAATAAAAATACTACCGAGTTAAAAATGTTTTTAGCTTGTGTATATTCCATTTAATTAACTTGCTGTTTTATTATTGAAGTGTTTTTACGAGGCAAAGGTAAGAAGCTAATATTAAAAAAGTATAAAGTGAATGTTAATGAAATGTTAAATTACAGAATTGTTTAATTACTATAATGCTTTATTGTATAAATACTGCACTTGTAAAATGCACTCAAAGCTATGACAATAAATATAAAAATGCGGTAATCTATTGCTCGAAGTGAAATCGACAACTAACTTTCCGGCAGTTGAAAATCCTGCAACTTCTTTTTATGTGTAACAATTTCATTTTCAATTAGAAATATTACATCCTCTGAAATGTTGGTTGCATGGTCTGCAAGGCGTTCAATTTGCCTGGTAAGAACAATCAGATGTGCACAAGCTTCGGCCAGTTCAGGGTTGGATTTTATTTTTTCAACAAGCTGGTTAAAAATTTTTTTATTAAGATCGTCTACAATATCGTCATTTATCCAAATACTTTTTGCAAGTTTCAAATCGCGATTTATAAATGCTGTTATTGCATCCTTTACCATTAAACGTGTTATTCTTGCCATTTCCGGTAAATCTGTTTGAGCAATCAATTCCCGGAAGTTGTCTGTTTTTTTAATTCTTTGAACAATATTAACCGCAATATCGCCGCATCTTTCAAGCTGGCTGTCTATTTTAATTGCAGTAAGAATAAAACGGAGATCGCTTGCAACCGGCTGGTAAAGAGCCAGTAAATTTTCGCATTGCGCCATTATTAAATTATCGTACGCATCAACTTCCCTGTCTCGCTGCTTAACTGTTTTATAAAGCCGCGCACCGGCATCTTCCATATCTTTAAAACTATTCTCTACCTGGTCATCCACAACGGATGCCATCTTGTTCATAGTAGTTTTTAATTCTTCAAATTCTTTTTCAAAATGCCGTTCCATTTCGTCCTCGTTTCATTTTTTCAAAAATTATTGTTGAACTTCTTACACATATACTTGAACTTGAACCATATCGAATGAGTAAAAGATTAAGTTCAAGAATTAATAGGTTAATAAAGTTAAAAGAGAATGAACTCAAATAACTTTGGAGTTTAACCGAATCTTCCAGTGATATAATCTTCCGTTTGTTTTTTATCTGGCGCCGTAAACATTTTTTTTGTATCCGAAAATTCAACAAGATTACCCATATAAAAGAATGCGGTGTAATCGCTTACTCTTGCCGCCTGCTGCATATTGTGAGTTACAATTACAATCGTATATTCTTTTTTTAATTCAAATATCAGTTCTTCAATCTTAGCTGTAGAAATAGGATCAAGAGCGCTTGCAGGTTCATCCATAAGAATAACTTCGGGATTAATTGCAATTGTTCTGGCAATGCAAAGCCGTTGCTGCTGTCCGCCTGAAATGTTTGCACCAGAATCATTAAGGTTGTCTTTAACTTCATCCCATAGCGCAGCCTGCTTTAGGCTTTTTTCTACAATTTGCTTTAAAGCTTTTCTATTCCTAAAACCATTTAACCTTAAACCGGCAACCACATTATTAAATATAGACATCGTGGGAAAAGGATTGGGTTTCTGGAAAACCATTCCGACTTTTCTTCTTAAATATACAGGATCATCCTGCATAATATCTTTACCGTCAATTAAAATCTGCCCTGTAATTGTACCGCCAACCACTTCGTGCATCCTGTTCATACATCTTAAAAAGGTAGACTTTCCGCAGCCGGAGGGTCCTATTATTGCAACCACCTTCTTTTCAGGAATTTCAATGTTTATGTTATGCAACACTTCGGTTTTTCCAAATGAAGCACGAAGGTCTTTTACGGAAATTTTTATTTCATTTACCTTAATATTACTCCGGTTTTCCCTTGTTACTAAAGTTTTAATCAAAGTGTCATTATTTATTACATTATTTATCATAATCATTCGTTTAAGTAATATTCTTTTCCTTTTAAGTTTGACTCTTATATTTCTGACGGGTTATTATTCTGAATATCAAACTAAGCAGAGAAATTAACATAATAAGTACCAATGCCGCCGTCCATGCCTGGTCATTCCAGCTTTTAAATGGAGACTTAGCATATTCATAAATATAAACGGTTAACGATGCAATGGGTTGGAATACATCGGTGGACCAGAACCTGTTTCCTAAAGCAGTAAAAAGAAGCGGAGCTGTTTCACCTGCTGCC
This sequence comes from Ignavibacteriaceae bacterium, assembly GCA_046704255.1. GTDB lineage: Bacteria > Bacteroidota > Ignavibacteria > Ignavibacteriales > Ignavibacteriaceae > FEN-1297. The sequence goes on from JBJKSH010000241.1 coordinate 18,947, forward strand.
CTTGCAAGCCCAAGCAATACTCCTGTGGCAATACCTTTGGAAGCGGTTTTTAAAACTATGGTTAAAGTAGTCTTCCATTTAGGAATCCCTAGAGCCAGGCCGGCTTCTCTATATGAATGAGGAACCAGTTTTATCATCTCTTCGGTAGTCCTTGTAATTGTGGGGATCATTAAAATTGCCAGAGCAATACCTCCTGCAAATGCAGAAAACCTGTGCATCGGTACTACAACCAGCGTCCAGGCTACAACTCCTACTACAATTGACGGAACTCCGCTAAGTACATCGGAAAGAAAGCGGACTAAAGCAGCAAACTTATTTTTTCCGAATTCGGCAAGATAAGTGCCCGCAAGTATTCCAATCGGTATACCAATTGCCCCCCCAATTCCTATTAAGATTAATGTACCAACAATTGCATTAACCATTCCGCCGCCGGGTACATCAACCGGTGTTGGAAGCTTAGTGAAGAAATTAATATTAAGATAAGTAATTCCCTTGGCTATAGTGTAATAAAACACCAAAATTAAGGGCATAATTGTTAGAATGGCAGAAAGAAATGAAACGAAAAGCATTACAAAATTGGCAGTTTTTCTCCTGTAAAAATTAAACTTTTTATTTTTTTGTTTTATTTCCATCTTCGTTCAACCCCCCAAACCAGCAAACGAGCCATTATATTAATAATTATTGTAATTATAAATAATACCAATCCCAGTTCAATTAAAGCACCAAGATATAAATTCGAGGTTGCTTCCGTAAATTCATTAGCAAGAACACTTGCCATAGTATAGGCCGGGCTAAAAAGTGAGGCGGAAATTTCTGGTCGGTTGCCAATAACCATTGTAACAGCCATGGTTTCCCCAATAGCTCTTCCAAGGCCCAGCATAACAGCACCAAGCAAACCGCTCTTTGCATTGCCCAAAACAATTTTAGTTACTTCCCACCTTGTAGCTCCAAGCGCGTAAGCAGCTTCTCTTTGAGTCGAAGGAACAGATCTTAATACATCACGGGAAATAGAAGCAATTATCGGAAGCACCATAATTGAAAGTATTAGAGCAGCAGCCAGCATGCCGTATCCGTATGGAGCTCCTTGAAAAAACGGTGAATTAGGAAATTCATTTTGCAGAAACGGTTCAAAGCTATTTTGAAGCCAGGGAACTAAAACAAATATTCCCCACAATCCATAAATAACACTTGGAATACCGGCAAGAAGCTCGGTTAAAAATGAAAGCGGTTTTTCCAGCCAATCCGGTGAAAGCTCCGACAAAAACACTGCCACACTTATACCAAGCGGAACAGCTATTAGCAAGGCAAGAAAAGATGAAAGCAATGTTCCGAAGATAGCCGGCAAAGCGCCGAATATTTGCCTTAGTACCGGGTCCCATGTTTGTCCAACTAAAAAGTGCCAGCCGTTTTTCTGGATAGAAATTAGGGAATTGGAATACATTTCCCATACCATTAACACAACAAGCAAAAAGACAAGCAGTGCAAAAAACAGTGTTAGTCTTTCAAAAAAAACATCGCCGAGATTTCTATTTTTAAAAATTTTTTTTAGGAAGATGTTTTTTTTACTTTCCTTATTCTTCCTAAAAAAATCTTGAACATTTACTACAGAATCAGCCCCTTCAATATCCGGGGCTGATCTTCTAAACATTGCCATAAAAATTGCTATACTTTAAAATCAGGAATATGTGTATTAAGCTAGAACTTATTTGTTTATCCTATCAATCTGGGCTAGATCTAATTTTTGAACTGTCTTTGGAAGCGGAGAATAATAAAGTGACTCTGCATATTTTTGGCCTTTTGTAACGGCCCATTTTAAGAATTTTATTAAAGCATCCGCCTTGGTTTTATTACTTATTTTTTGTGGAACAACTACCCACGAAAAACCGCAAATAGGAAATGCCTCCTTACCCGGAGAATTTGTAATGATCGGACACAAGTCTGCCGGCATATGTTGTGCTGCACCTGCCGCAGCTGCAGTTACGGTGTTAAAGTTAACAGGTAAAACATAGCCGTCTCTGTTTTTCATTTTGGCATAAGGTAAATGATTTGTAATCGCATAAGCCAGTTCAACATATCCCATTGCACCAACAGTATGTTTAACCAAACCGGAAACACCTTCATTACCTTTTCCGCCTAACCCAACCGGCCAGTCAACTGCTGTACTATATCCAACTTTCTTTGCCCATTCAGGGCTTACCTTTGATAAAAAATTTGTAAAGATAAAAGAAGTTCCGCTGCCGTCTGAACGATGACAAACTAAAATTGCTTTGTTGGGAAAATTTATACCGGGGTTCAATTTAGTAATCCGGGGATCGTTCCATTTGTAAATTTTACCGAGATAAATATCGGCCAATGTAGGCCCATCTAGAACAATACCGGAAGGAACATTGGGCAAATTGTAAGTTATTGCTTCACCTCCGATAATAATAGGTATATGAAGAACCTGGCAGCCTCTGGCTTTTTTGAAGGCATCTCTCTGATCCGGAGTAAGCGGGGCATCGGAAGCACCAAAATCAACCGTAGCCTCGGTAATCTGGCGGATACCGCCGCCGCTTCCGATTGAAGCATAATTAATCTGTACCCCGGTCATTTTATTATACAGATCAAACCATTTAGAAAATATAGGATAATCAAATGTAGAACCGGCTCCGGTTAATCTTACCTGTGCATTAGAGTTTACAGCAAATATACTTGCAATTAAAATAATTAATGAAAAGATTTTGTACTTCATAATTTTACTCCTAAATATAAAAATTTAATTTATTAAAAACTGATATAAAATGTAGCGCGGGCTAGAACATCGGCTGTTGAACCGGACTTTCCATAAGACACGGACTCAACGTTAGGCATAAGGTGCACATGCTTCTCAACTCTCCAATCCAGTGCACCCATTACCAAACTTTGCGTACTTGTAGAATAAGTTAAATTCTTTGTCGATCCTGTAGTTGGTACGTAATTATCATACCTTGCCACAAGTCGCAGGTTATCCGAAAGAGCTACCCAGGCATTCAGACTAAGGCCGTTCCTCTGCAATGTTCCGGCATCCGTACTTAGTCCGTTTGCAAAATATTGCCCGCCGATGCTAAATGAACTATTTGCATAGTTCACTATGATGTCTACTATCCTGTTATTAAGTCCGGCAGTTCCGCTGTTGTATTGACCATTAAGCAAAATTGTAAATTCTTTTACCGGATTGAATTGTAAATATAGATACGCAGCTTTATACTTGTTTGTTGGCACACCGTTTCCGCTGTTGTTGCCAATAAGCAGCCCTGCCTTAAATTGATCTGAAAAGACTTGATTATATGAAACGCCAAGATCTCTGGATGAAGAAATTCCATGCAAATCCTCAATAGTCTTTTCCAACGGTCTATATCCGAATATTCCTTCTGCCATATTTATCTGAGGTGTACCTTGCAGACCGATAATGATATTGCCGCCGCTGGTTACATTTTTCCAGTTAATAAAAGCATCCTTTACCATAGTTGAATATTTACCGGTTTTATTTCCGCCGCCAAGGCTTGATGCGCTTGGGTCTGATTCCAATCGAAATCTGGCTGAAAAATCTTGTGCAATATTATAATCGGCAGTAAGGTAGATGCGCCTGTAATCAAACATTCCCAGGCTTTTCTCTAATTGCCCGGCATTTCCCAAAGTTGAAGTCGGATTAACCGGATTAGCATTATCATGATTGACGACATAATAGTAGTCGCCAAAAAATAACCCTGAAAATTTTGGAAGATTTTGTGCATTTGTAAGATTAGCAAAAAACGGAAGGACAAAAATTAGCAGTGCAATTCTTTTCATTTGCTTCTTTCTATTTTGTTTATAAAAATCGATTATTTAATTAATATCTTGTCACTTAGTGAAATGAAATTTGTGGAGTAATATTAATATTAAAACTTTGCAGAAATGTTAACGCACTATTATGGTTATGTTAACAAATTGTTAAGTGAAAGGAACCAAGCAACAATAATCCTGTTAAGTATTACATTAGAAAAGAAATAGAGAAGTTAATACTCCGTAAAATCTAAGAAATCGAAAGCAGAATAACCAGAATTCAGAATAATTGAAAAGCAGATGAAGAATTAGATGAAAAAGAAATGAGAATTAAACATGCTGCGGTTAAACTAAGTGAAGACGTGAGGTTAGCAGGCTTTCGTCATCGTTGGATTCCAGCAACCGACTCATGCCTGCTGACTTCTGACCTTCATTTTTAATTTCCAATTTTTAATTTGTAATTATTACAATTGCCAGTACAATGTAATTCGCGGAATTATATCGCTGCTACCTCCACCGTTTAAAGGCGGAACCTGGTAAGAAATTATTTCTATGTTGGGAGTAATAATAACGTTTTTATCAGTGTTAATATCCACGCCGGCCAAAATTAAAGTTCGGCTATCTGAAGCGATATTTATATTCGGATCAAAATAATCGAATCTGCCTACTAGACGAACTGATTGTGAAATGTTGCCCCAGGCCCAAACAGAAATCCCTTCCTTAGTTTGAGTTTCCAGAGGGCTAAAAAATGTGGGAGCAAAATTATTTTCAATTTTGTTAAAGAAAGCCTCTAACCCTGCGGAAAATGTACTATCATTTCGATAGTTAAGAAATATCGATCCGACATAACTATTATTACTTCTTAACCTTCCATCAACCGGGTCATAGACAGAAGGTGCACCGGCATAATCGCCGTAAAGTGTCATGAGAAAATTAGTGACAGGGTTAAATTCAATCATTCCATACAGACGTTTATATTTATTTAATTCCGGGCCATTAGAAGAATTATTTCCGAACTTAACCCAATACTTAACACTGCCGCTGCCGGTAATATTTCCCTTAAGATCAACTCCAAGATCCCGGGAGGAAACAATGCCGTTTAGCTGAAGGATAGTTTTTTCCAGAAAGCGATGCCCCCAGGCAGCCTGCGAAACTGCAAAAGCCGGAGTTGGAGAAATGCCGAAATACAAATCCGAGCCCTGAAATATATTATGCCATTTTAGCCAGGCATCCTTTACCATAACTCCGAACTTTTCGCCGGGAGTAAGAGAATTAACAGTTTGGTTCGCTTCCAAACGAAAACGGGATGAGAAAACATTAGATATGGTAAAATCGGTAGTAAAATATATTCTTCTTAAATCGAAGCCGTTAAAGTCTTTTAAGGTACCGTTATGTGCGCCGGCATAATAAAAATAATCCCCAAACATTAACCCTTTGAATTTAGGCATGTTAGCATTTTGAGCGTATGCAAAACCTAAACAGGATAAAACAACCAACAGAAACATGGGAATCTTTCGCATTTCAACCTCACATCATTTGTTAAAAAATGAATTGATTAAAAAGAAGATTCCCTCGAAGTATGAATTTATAGAACGTTAATTCTTTGTTATTTGGTATACCCGGTAAGCCGGAACCAAAAGGAAACATGCATTAGTCAAACACTGAGCATTGGACATTGAATAATGAAAATTTTCAATATTCATTTCTCAACTCTCAATTTTCAATTTCTTGTCCATTTTGTACCCAATATTATATCGAATAGAATATAGACTTATAAATGCATCTAGAATTTAACTTGTTCTTACATAATAAGATAAAATCTGTACTTATTTGCTGTTGTGATTTATATTTATATAATAAAATAAGTGACCCTTATCAAATAATAAAAATTTCTCATCGAATGAAAAAAAATTGATTTTAAAGTATTCTTTACTTATTATAAAATCGTAATTCTAAAATTCCTCTTTATTATCTCTCTTATGAAAAGATTTAATAAAATTTATGCTGTAAAATAATTTTTAATTATGCAAAAAATTAAAAGGGAAGAAGCGGATAAATGAAAAATTATGCAGACATAAAAAATATAGCAGATTTTATTCTATCAGTCTTTTTATTAATACTAAGTTTTCCTTTAATTATAATTATGGCAGTAATTGTTTTTTTTATTACCGGACAAAAACCGATTATCATTCAAGAAAGAAGATTATCCTTAGAAAGTAATAAAATAAAGATGGTTAAAATTCGTACGTTAAAAGGAGATGACCATTTAAATAATATGCAAAAAGATCCGGATTCCGTACTTTATAAGCACGAGCTGAAAAAATATGTACCTGCATTCTGTAGATGGCTAAGAAGGAGCGGTCTTGATGAAATAACTCAACTAATAAATGTAATAAAAGGCGAAATGTCGTTAGTTGGCCCCCGTCCATTAACCAGTGAGGATTTGCAAACGATCAAAAAAACATCACCGGAATTATACAAACGAAGAAAGAATATAAAATCGAAAGCAGGTATAACAGGAAGCTGGCAGCTTTTTGGTGAAAGGAGCAAAGGATTTGAAAATCTTATTGCATTAGATGAATATTACGAAAAGAGTAAATCTTTTTTATATGATTTAAAATTGTTGGCATTTACATTCGTTATCTCCATGATAGCCATGCATTCGGATTCAATACTTGAAAACAATTCAAAAGAAAAATCTACCTCCACCGCTTTCCTTTTTATGGCAAAATGAACTTCTTAACTAACTTAAAACATTACGAAAAATAATCTACTGCCCTAAATTAAACGGGTAAACAAACGATACTCTCGGTTCAATTCTTTTCTGCGGTTTATAATTTATTACATTATTATTTGCATCTCGTATTGGGGTAAAAGTCCAGGAATACAGCATAGATACAATTAAATATGGCAGCGGTTTATACCCCAGTTCAAAATACAAATAAGAATTATTATCAACTTTAAATATTGAAGTTTCGTTCCCGATATTTAATTTATCATAGCCGGCACCAACTACAACAGGCATACCCTGAGTATTAACATTTGCAACCAAATGAAGTATACCGCTGTTTGGAGTTTTATCCAGCCTCTGGTAACTGCCAATAACATCCATTAATCCCATAAAATGAAGATCCAATTCACCAAAAACACCGTTATCCGGGTTAATCATATTTTCCAGTAATGTTGCCTTGCTTGTGTACGTTCCGTTAGCAGTATCAACATTATATCTTTCAATTTCATATAAAGAATTAAAATAGGAGGGTATGTAATGTGCTCTATCAAATCTTCTTTCCAATTTTGCAGTTGCATTTAATATCCCGAGTCCGTTTAAGTTAACCATAATTCCGGTTGCAATTCCGCTTCCGAAATTAATTATCTTAGCATAGTCCGAATAAATTTGAAGATTCAGCATACTGGATTTTATTATTGGTAAACCGATATCTAATCCGACAATTTGTATTCTGCCTTTATCAGAAGCAATATATTTCTGCGATGGACTTTTAGCTGGCAATGTTATTGGCCCGGAAGATTCAAAAACAACCCCGGAATATTTATTGAAGTCAACCGCATAAGAGCCTCCAACTTCAAGGTTGCTTAAAATAGGAATATCTGCTGCGTTCGTAAATTTTAAAGGACGAACGTAAGCTCGTAATCCTACAACTCCGGCTTCGGCAAAAGTGCTGTATATAGATTCAAATCCCGCACTGCCGAAATCTATATCCGTAACAAGCCCTATTTTTCGGTTATCTATAGATGGGCTGTTGTTGTATTGATACATTATACTGCCGTGCCCTAAGGTATAATAATCAAGAGCACCAAGTTTAATATAAACCGGATCATATTTTAATCCATACCTGACATAACGGATAATACTAAGGTAATCGGAAAGAGTGTTAAAATCTTCTTTCCTGATATTTCCGTTCTGGTTTATATCAAATGCCAGATCAAGCCCAACGCCAAAATTACCTAATGCAATCTCAGGCATAATATGAAACCGGTAATAAAGTTGCCCGTCTATCCAGTTCAATCCAAGTCCGCCGTTTATATAACCGCTGCCGGGATGCGGATAATTGTCAAAAGGTGAATAGCTTTCATTCTGAGCAAAAGCTGAAACGGCAAATATGAATACAGCAATACAGATAAAAGATTTCTTCATCATTTTAATATATATTTTGTTATTGGAAAAATTCTTGTTTACTAAATATACAACAAAAATTATTTCAATAATACCATTGATTTTGTTTGGATAAACTGCCCGGCTTTAATAGAATAAAAATATACCCCGCTGCTTAAATCGGGTTTGTAAAAGCTTAATATATAACTACCCGGTGATTTGAACCCATAATTTTTTTCAAATACCAGCCGGCCAATGTCGTCATAAACTTTAAATATTATGTCATTACTTGCAGGCAGAACTATATTAATATTTGTTGAAGGATTAAATGGATTCGGGTAATTTTGCGAAACTAAAAAACTGCCGGGAATAATAATTTTATTCTTTTTAATACCGGAAACTACTGAAACAACAAGTGTGTCTGAATACTTATAGTCACCAATGTTATCAATTTGTTTAAGCCTATATAAATAAGTATTACCTATTTTTACGGTTGTATCTTCGTAAGAATATTCTTTAGGCGAATTGCTAGTACCAGCACCAGGGACAAATGTGAGAGAGTCCCATTTAGATTTATAATATTTTTCAACTACAAATCCGAAATTATTAACCTCCGTAGCAGTACTCCAATTTAGTAGGACATGAGCGTCGGCAATTTTAAAATTAAAATAAATAAGTTCAACCGGCATGGTAATACTTTGACCAAAAGTATTTGCACAATAAAAAATACAGAATATTAAAAAATATCGGAAAAAATATTTCATCTAATAACAGCAAGCTTTTGGATATCGGTATAGGTTTTACCGGATAATTTTGAAACTATTTTATATAAATAAACACCGTTCGCAATAATGTCGCCGTCTTCATCGCGACCGTCCCAGTATATTTTATTAAAGTTATTTTTCAATTTATACGACGGGACATTAATTATTTTTATTAGCCTGCCTGCAACTGTATAAATATAAATCTTAAGTTCATCGGGTATTTGTGTAAGATTAAAAGTAAAATAGGTATAGTATTTAAACGGATCGGGGTAATTATATACGTCAAGAACTTTTAACTCGTTTGAAACGTAAAACATTTTCTGTAAGCTTTGCGGCTGGTTAGTAAGACCGCTGCCTGTAACGGTTAAAATATGTTTCCCGTCTTTTAAAGCCGGACGGTCTGTATACCTAACCTGGCGGTTTATTGTATCGTACGAAATCGAATCTAATTGAGAATAGTATATTTTTCTTCCGTCTAGTACAAAATTAAGATTCGTTGTATCGCTATAGGGATACAACGAGCCGTAATGTAAAATAAATTTAATCGACGGCTTGGGAGAGACATAATCTCCGTTGTAAATATTGTTCCCATTAAATGTAATATCAATGCTAGCGGTTTTAACGTAAGTAATCGTATCTTTAATTACATAAAACGGCATGTTATAATAATTATTGTCCTTAAATATTTCCGTTACTTTATTTTCAGGATCTACATTTACGGCAAACGACATATTACCATACCCATCGTTATAGTTCGATTTATAATCCAAAGACATAGGAAGAGTATGCATTGAAGCAAGTTTAGTAATTAAGGTATCGGATAAAAGTCTTTGTGTTTTATCTGGTTTGTTTAAGTAGACATTAACGTTAAAACTATCTGCATTTGCCTCTCCTACGTTAAAAATTGTATAATTAAGTTTAGTAGTATTTCCCTGGTAAACCGTATCGTTGGATATAGATACTGTTTGGTAGTTAAGTCCCAGTTCAGGTGGTTTTGAAAAATTAACAGAAAGCATTTTTAATGCGGGAGAAGTACCCGTTGAATCAGCGTTAAAGTCAACTGCCAATTTTAGCCTTGGATAAATTTTTGCATTAATCTGAGATATGGACGCAGTTGAATTAACAAAATTTAAATTCCCCAGTGAGTCAATTGTTTGATCATTCTTTATACCGAAAAGTTTATAATTCAATCTATCTCCGGAAGGTACCGAACTTTTCACTGTGATGTTTTTCCATTTTGATGCAGGGCCTATAACATTTGTAGTTAATTCTCCAAACTTATTTAGAATAAAAGTTGAATCAATACTTGCCGGACCATCATAGGGTCCTTTTAATACCTCAAGAGCTTCTCCGGGTGCAGCTCCTTTTCTTCCAATCATAGCCCATGAACCTCTATACTGGAGATTATTTATTTTTATGCCGCCTAAAGTATGAATAGCAGCACTTGTTGTACCGAAATTATTATTACGTGCATCATCCGAAACTCCCATGACAACAATTTTTCCGTTAGGAATTGAATAAATTAAATTTGCTAAAGCCTGAACGTTGGCAGGCTCATTAAACATCTGAAACCAAGCCGATGTATCGACATGCATTGTAATAGGATCAAACACAACTATTCCCATACCGGCAAAAAATGTATTAGAAAGCAAGTTAGTGCCGTCTTTAGAAATCACGCAACTATGTCCCGAATAAAATCCTGCTGAGAATACGGAAATTTTAACCGAACTAGAGCCAATCATTAATTCATTTGTAACTATTTTAAGATTATTTAAATTTTGGTTAGCAATAGAAACGGAGTCTTCTATATCATATTCTCCGCCAGTATTATTTATAAATGTCTTGGAACTACTATATTGAGTATAGCCGGAATCAATCTTATATCTATACCAATATCTCTTTCCGTCAATAAGATTATTAAATACAAAAGGAGTATAAAAATTACCCGCCGGGATAATATATTCCTGAGGTGTTGTAAAGCTATTATTATTTGAAATTTGAATTTTAATATTAAATTTGGGTGAAGAATATTCTTCCGGATTGAGAATATACAAAGTATCTATTTTTGCATTTTCAAATTGATTTTCTACTAAATCTCTTAAAGAAGCAGAATATACATTAAACTTATATGTATACGAATTGTCATTCTTATATAATTCAGTAATCTTATTCTCAGGATCAATATTTACAGTTAACAAATGCTGACCTAATAAATTTTTAGTTCTTAGCCAGACAAATAATGTATCTTTAAAACCCGGAATTAAAACCCTTAACACACGATTTCTTATTAAACTGCCGTTAGACATTTCATGCTTAACATCAATGGAAACAGTATCGTTTGGGGCAATTCCGTCATTTTCAATTATCAAACCAACTTTAATTGAATCTGCACTTTCACTTATTGAATTACCGGGAAAAATAAAACTGTTTTCATTTACCAGTAAGTTCGGCTTATCCGGGATTTTTAATTCAACAGTCGGATCGCCAAGAAGTACATTAGTATAAGCAAAAATCTTATTAGCACCGGAATTGCCGAAGTAATTAAATAATTTTACCTTTGCCATTAAATGAGCATTCCCAACTTGTCGTAAGGAATCATTTACCAAAGATTCGTAAAACTCGAGCGGGACAGTAGTGGCTGTGGATGTAAATCCAAGGGATGAGTTTCCAACATATCCGATTGCCTGACCGTCATTATCCAGAATAGACATTCTTCCGAAACACTCTACATCAGGTTCCGCAAATTTATTTGTAGAACATCCGAAGTCGGTAATTAGAGGAAATCTGTTTACGGTATTCTTTAGCTGACTAATTTTAGAAATACTATTATCCCAGGTTTCGGTTCCGCTGTGACCTATATAAGAAATGAAAACACCTCCGCTGTCTATGGCAGATTGAACCTGTTGACTAGTATAGGGGCCAAAATCAGACTGTGGAGATGAAGTTTTGTAAAAATGTGTATAATCTCCTGCAATAGGGTTCGGAATTATAACATGGGATATTACAGTATCGTTTACCGATTTAAATAACGCATAATCATCTGAGGTTATACCACCGGAAAAGAATAAATATCTTTTATTCCATTCCGAATAAGGTTGTGCTATATTATCCTTAACTTTATTTAAATAATAATTCAATTCACTTGCGTTATTTATAGGAATTCTGCCTAACTTTAGTTGAGGAATGGGAATACTGTTATCAAAAATAACATACCAATCATCACCAACCGGTTCGCCATACGAAGGTACATAATTTTCATTTAGCCTAATTCCCTGAGACTTCAATTCGTATCCTTTATAATCATAATCAGCAGAACCTATAAGAGTAAGATAGGACGGCATTGGTTCCTTCCAATTCTGCATAGCATTCATTACAAATAATTTTATTGATTCAGGAGTAGGATACCCATAACCAAATTGATCATATATATTATCAACATTTATTTCTTTTGTGGTAACGTTATATAAGCCTGAAATCTGCGATATATAATTCTGTACAGCATTTAAAAAATTAGGATTAGTGATAGCTATATAATCAGCTTGTGTTGCAGGATTGTCTAAATTGGTAAACTTCTTTTGATAAACAAAAACAGGTGTTAATGTGGATGCGGAATCTGCTATACAATATTGACTATTGTAAGAAACCGTATCTGCAAAATAAAGTGCATTTTTTTGAATCTTATAATTTTCAATCTTTTTAAGTGAGGGCAAGGTTCTATATAGTATATAATTAATATTATTGGCATTGTTTATTTTTATTGTCCTTAATCCATCTGCTGTAGAATCCCTATAATTGAAAATCAATGAATCTTTAGTTAAACTTAGCTGTCTTGGGTATTCAATATCGTACCAATCCAGAGCTAAATAATTTGGACTCGTACCATTATTATAATTTGTAATAGTTAATTTATTATTCCCGTTTATTAATTTATTTGAATTAACACCTGCCGATAAAACAACCTGAGCAAATCTATTTATTACCTGAGAATCTACAGTAGTATTGTTATATTTTAATGTAAGGTCATGAGCTTTAGTCACCACGTTGGAACCGGCACTAACTAGCTTTATATAAAGACGAGCTTTTTTATCGGGATATAAATTATTAACACTAAAATTTAGATTATAATTTCCAACATAAATCCAATCGCCACCCCAGGGTAACTTACCCCAATACCAAGTTTTATTTCCATGCCAATTCGGAGTCTGATTTGCAATTTCATCATTGTTATTATTTTGGAACATTGTATTTAATTCATAATGATTAAATTCGGTAAAATATGTCAAAGTATCGGAAGGAAAGCTTACCGGCTTTTTTTCTTCACTTACCCTTAATCCTTTTTTTATTCCCCATGTTAAAAAATAATATGAAGTATCCGTATAACGGTTTAAGTATGTATTATATTCCTGATCGGATTGATTAATTCTTCTGTAGGAAATCTGGGGATAATTTCTTGTTCCCCAGAATTCAATATAATCACCTTGGCCAAAAGAGCCGCCGTTTTGGCCGGCTACATAAATTGGGACTTCTTCACCGTAATTAAAAAGCTGGAAAGTTGACGGATCAATTGAGGAAGTATTTATTCCATGCTGCTCTAGATAATTTTTAGAAATCCTATATATACCGTCTTTGCCAACAGCCAATTTAATATAAGCAGCATTGAAATTTATCCAGTTAGAAGTAGAATCCGAAGAGACCAAATTCGGTTTATATCTGAACTGTTCTGCAATTCTGGAATCGTAAATTATTTTCCTTAAGTCTCTATCGAAATCCGATTTTATTGTGAGAGGATCGTTGGATTTGAAAGAATAAGGCCTGTTAAAGTTTGCTTCAATCTTTAATCCATTTATAGCGGTAATTTCATTTGAACTATAATTATAACTATATGTGTTGATTTTCAAATAAACACAATAGAAATCCCGGTACCAAAAATAATCCCGAACTTCCAACACCGGTTTAATATTTGAAATATTTTTTACTTCCTTATAATCAACAGGTATAATAGATGTAGTAGAATCGGGCTGCATTTTAATTTCAGGATTGATAGCGGGTAAAACCGAATTTATTTTATTTACAGTCCTGCTAATAATCTTAAAAGACGGTTTTGAGTTTGGCGGAATAGCAAGAATTATATTATCATACGGCAGTTTATAAGTACCTGGTTTGGATACATCCGTAAACTGATAATAATCTCTTATGATAAACTTTCCTTTTTTAATTACACGGAAAAGCGGTTTATCCGGTATAACTGTAAAAGTAAAATTATTGGTCCCTACCGAGGTAACGTGATTTGTTTGGGAAAGTAATAAAGAATTAAAAAGTATTATAAAACAAAAAAATAAATTAGTTGTATAATTCTTCATGGTTTTGATAATCAAGTAATGAGCTTATCGGGATTATTAAGCGTTATATTTATATTTTAATACATCTACAATGAATACTATTATAAAATATAAATAATCCAATGAATATCTTTTTATTAATATTGGCTGCTTTATAATTCTATAAAGCCATCTTAGGTTATATTTATTTATCAACTCAGGATAATAATGTAATCTATCAGCAGATTGTTTAATAAAAGCACCGCAGCTAAATCCCAAACCTTTCCATCCGTTTTCAACAATACTTAATAAGAATTTTTCCTGAAGTACTGCACCCATTCCCGCTATTAAAATATCCGGATTAATTTTTATAATTTCTTTTACAATATGGTTAAATTCATCATCATTTTCAAAATATCCGTTTCTGTAGCCAACTATTTTAAGTGATTGGAATCTAACTTTTATATTGTTTACGGCATTCCTTACTTCATTTTCTTTGGCTCCTATTATATATACTTTTTTTTTATTAAATACCGCATAATTAAAAACATCTTCCGCAATAGAGGAAGTATCAAAACTATATCTTTTTACGGACTTAATTCCAACCATTTTTAAAAGAAATACCAATAAAACGCCATCAA
>JBJKSH010000242.1:0-6086 GCA_046704255.1 Ignavibacteriaceae bacterium
GATGTTAATACCCAAGGAAATAAGGCAAACAATGAAACTGAAATTGCTGTTGATATTAATATCCCACAAAGTAAAACTAAAAATCCAAACGCTATCGCATTAATATTAGCTATATCTAAGTACCAAAACAGTGATATTCCTGAAGTCAAGTATGCAAAGCATGATGCGAAAATTATGAGACAATATTTAATAAAAGCAATGGGTTACAACCCTGATAATATTCTTCCTAAAAATCCGGATGAAATTTTAACATTAGGTAATATCCAGACATATATAAAATCAATAATACCTTCATATTTAAAACCAAACGGAAGCTCAGATTTATTTATATATTATACTGGTCACGGCGCCCCAAATGCAACTAATCATGAAGCATATCTTGTTCCATGGGACTGTAATCCAAATTTTGTCAGCGACAACAATGCGTATAGCATGAAAAAATTCTATATGGATATTGAAAAATTAAATGCTCGGAAAAAGATAATTGTAATTGATGCATGCTTTTCAGGACAAGCTGGAAATGGCACCTCGTTAATAAAAAATGCAAGCTCTGCGATATTAAGGATAAATAATCCATTAATAGGTAGTCCAAATACGGTGATATTCCAATCTTCAAAACCTGATCAGGTTTCAAATTGGTATGATGCAAAAAGACATGGCATGTTTACTTATTTTTTCCTTAAAGGCTTGCAGGGTGCTGCTGATCTTAACAAAAATGGAAAAATAACAGCAGAAGAATTAATAAAATATATAGATGTTCCAAATGATGGATTGCCGTATTATTCAAATCGTACTTATCAAAGGCCACAAGATGCACAATTAGCTGGTAATAAAAACCTAGTTATTGAAAGAATTTTAAAATCATCGTGTTGGGTCATAATAAAAGGTAACCGTATAATAATAAAAAATTATACTAGTAAGCAAGGACAGCATAGAAAAAATAAGAGAATAAAGGTAATAAATTGAGTTAAGGGAAAGCTTGAAGCTAAGCGGAGTGAGGCGTAGCCGAACGTAGCTTAGCTTCTGAAAAAATTTTATCAGTAGAGGTTGAGAATATTTATAATTTTATTTTTCATTGTCTTCTCAAGGGAAAAAGGATCAAGTGAATTAAAAATTTTAGTGAGTTCTTTTTTCTTTGTTGGGCTGATCTTCTCCGAAGTCAAAAGTCTTTGATAAGGAGTTAGTGGAGGAGAGAATTTTTTTATAATCTTAGAACCGTCTCTCCTCTTTTCAATCAGCTTGAAAGAAGGAATAAAGAAGTTCAGATAAAGCCTCCATTGACTCTGATAAAGTTCATTCAGCATGTCCACGGTTTTAATATTATCAAATCTCTGGTAACCAATCAATTGTCTGACGTGAGTCCAGTTCTTCTCTTCGATATGAGCATTATCATTTTTCTTATACTCTCTTGAACGTGTATACTGAACGGGATTTCTTCTATTTGTAAAATATTCCAGCAGCATATAGTTGAGTAGTTCTCCACCATTGTCACAGTCAAAACCAAGTATCTTAAATGGAAGTGCTTTTCTGATGTTTTTTATGGCATCAAAGACACCCGCTCTACCCTTGCCCCAAACGGCTCTCTGTTCTGTCCATCCGGTTGCAATATCAACTATGTTAAGTGTATATACAAATTGTCCTGAGACAGAAGAGCCACAATGTGCTACTGTATCTGCTTCTATAAAGCCCGGAATGGATTCATCCCATTGGTTCAGTTTAATAGGGACCTGTTTTTTGATTAGGGAACCTGGTTTAGTAGTTGAAAGACCAAATTTCCTGTGTTTTGATTTGAGTCTTCTAAGTAACCTTTTGATAGTGCTGGATGAAATTTCTAATAGGAGCTTTTCCTCCTCTTTATTCAGAGAATTCTTGTTGTGAAACTTATAATAAGGCAGCCATAAAGGTATTGCCGCTTTTAATCTTTCCGCACAGGCAAGATTGGTTACTACCCATAGTGCTTTCAAGAACTCTATGATAGCCTGACGATGATAAATTTTTGGTCTGCCTTTTTTCTTGTTATAACTTGTCTGCTTTTTAGCAAGAACCCTGATAGCGTATTTTCTATTTAATTTACAGACTGTGCAGAGCCCATCTAATATTAACGATTTTTCCGTTTTAGTTGCCAAAAAGTATCGTTCCCTGATCTCAATCAGATACTCCTTCTTTGCTGAATTACTCATAGATAACCTCTAAAATTCTGGGTTACCTATATTATGACCCAACGACCCTTTTACAAATCGCCTTCGGTTACCTTATTTATGGTCAAATGCGCTTTATCAGATTGTTATGAAATTGGCTTGCCTTTTATCTCTTTACTCAATAACATTGCATATATGTTTTTCGGAGACCCAACAGCAAGCCTTAATTATGTTGTTGGTAATTTTGTCTTTAAACCGGAATGGTTGGCGCTATTCCGGTTTTTTATATCATAAAAAATCCAATAGATTTATCCTTTCATTTATTAACCTAAACCTCATTGCCTCTTCCGAAACTTCAAACCTTTTCGACAATGGTATTGCTAAATAATCTCTTATTGCTTCAATGTCGTCGGCAATAAATTGTTTGGCTATTTTAATTTCATCTTTATATTCAAAAATTATTTTATCAAGTGAATCTCTTGGCATCAATAATTGAGCTGCAAACTCATTTGCCTGTCGTTCTACTTTCGCCCAAAACCATCCGGGTATCTCTTTTAATAATTCTCTCCATTCGCTATAGTCAGCAAATCTAACTTCATTTATTATATTTTTATGTAAATAGTAATGCCCTAATTCGTGTGCTATTGAAAATCTAATTCTTACATTTACAACATCTGGATCATAAGCTATTTCTTTTTTATTATGTGAAAGGTAGGCATCGGTTGAAGAAAGGTTTCTTAATCCAGCCATTGGAATTAATTCAAATCCTTTCTTTTCTGCTAATAGGTCAACCTCTATTGGTGGAGTGTTGCCAATAGAGGCTAACAAATTATTTGCTATCCGAGCTATTTGATTGTTTGATAAATAAGGTATAGAAATATTATCAAAATTCACTAATCTACCTATTTTTAATTAATTCAATCAATTTATTCAGCTCCTCATCTGTTGGTTTTTCCTTACTTGCTGTTCTGAAAAAAATTGGTAACGCGTCAAGGATCTCTTTATCCTTATACACATAGTCCGGTATTTTCTTTTTAGCAACAGCAGCTAAATCAAAAAACTTTATCCACTCCGTCGCACCCTTTTTTAATTGAAGAATATTTGCGATTTTTTCCAATTCTAAATGGTCTAATGCTAATGGAAGAACACTTCTCTCAACCTTACTCCAATTACTCGGGTCGAGCCCTGCTAAATCGCAAAACTTCCGGAGGCTAAGGTTATTTTTTAACCTCAATTCTTTAATAAACTCTCCGAAATTCATAACTACTCCTGTTTTATTTATATTTACTCCTATATTTATTTTCAAAAAATCGTGGTATATATTTACCACATGGTAAATATATACCACACTTGGATAAAAGTCAAGTCTTATAATTATCATCTATTCAATTATTCATCACGTAAAATCAAAAATTTGACCCAACCAATTCTCCAGTGCCTCGAATATTTCATTCATTTTATTTCCTACTCTCAAAAAATTTCCATACAAATACTACTAAAAGAACTATCCTACTCTGGCGGATATTCTCTTCTTCAGCAAAATTCTTCAAGTTTTGCATTTCCAGTAATAAAGGTTATTTCGGTTTCACCCGTTTATTTACATTCATCATTCTTCCTTGATTCTAAAAAATATATACAGACATCTCCATTACCCTACCAGCTATACCGTCTCCAAAAATTCAAATAATCCAAGTTAAAAAATTTTTTTTGTAATTTTTATCTGAATGGATTAGGATAAAAAGTTTCGGAAAAGTTCGGGGTACCGGGGGTCTTTTAATAAGCCCATTCACCCACGCACTACCGGGTACCTGTATGATACTTATTAGATGGGACCCAAATAAAACGTTTCGAGCCACCGGGGGTCTCTGAAATAACAGAAATTAACTCTGCCCGATTCTCTTAAATGAGGATCGGGCTTTTTTTTATTAATCCTAATCCGGGAGGAATAAATGTATCAAGTTATAACAGAAAACATTCCAGTGAAGGTTTCGACTAGTACCGTGGAAACTAATATTGCCCAGGGGAGTTACAGACCTATCTTTTTTGAAAACGACGCTTTCGATATCACCAGGACCGACTATACATCATGCTTCTTTGATAATGATGATGTAGAGAAGAAGCTACTACAAGGGGAATTCTCGTTTGCCTATCTGCGAGAGGACAAATTAAGAATTATTGATGTCTATCAGGGTGGGGACAAAATTCCGTTCGGTAATTTTCTTAATCATTTCGGGATAACGATAAATTCAAATAATCTGTTTAAGACAGGCAAGTATCTATCTAGGGTTTTTAGACCTGTCCGCCTCGGGGGATTTTTCAGGGAGCTGGATATTCATATTAATGACAATCCAAGATTTTCGGGTAAGAGGACAGACGGTATTAGTTTAATATCGGTTGAATTAGCAAAACAATTAGGATGGGAGAATGCAGAAGAAAATATGTCCGCCCAGTTTACTTTATTCTTTAGTCATGGTTTAGTTAAAGGGCATTGTATACTGAGTAATAAGATTAATCATGATGTAGTTATTTATGGAAGTGAAAATATAAAGGAAGAAATATCTCTTGATGAATTTGAATATGTAAATCTTGAGCCGGTGAAGTTGGGTACTAGTTTGCGAATAGATATTCAGTCGATGTTGAATCAATGGAATCTGTTCGGCCGGCGACAGTTTTTATCATGGGCCTACACCGGAATGCAGAATTTCAAGAAGGACCTTTTCGCCGGCAAGATTTCGGTTTGGCTTGATAACTTTGATGAAATAAACGGCGAGGATTACATTCAAGAGAAATGTACATTACGCAAAGCAATCTGGCATAAGATCGATTATACTAAATATCCAGGCTTAATCAGACTCGGATGGTCTATGTTTAAGAACTCAATTATGCGATATGCCGAGGACATTGACGGAGAGCCGGCATTTCGAATTCCAGTACCGAACGGAAAACGTGGTTATATCCGTGTTGATTTACGTAACCATGATGAAGACGGGAATTTCAATTCGAGAGTTGAAAGAGATACTGTTGAACTTGATAGTTATGGGAATATATGGATCCACGTAGATGATATTGAAGAATTTATTGAGGTCAAAGGCGGTGCGGACCAAGATGATTCATGTGCGATAATTCCGGTTGAAGATGGAAGAGCTGTTATGTATCGTAATCCTAATCAGTATGGCGAATATGGAATTCATAAGATAAAGTCCGGTGATGTAGAATTAAAATATGAAATTAAACTGGTAGGGAATGTTCAGATAAAAGAAATTAAAAAAGAAGAAATATTCGCCCCCGAAGTTTTTTCTTCGGGAAACGCTCTGCTCGATAACTTCCTCTCTAAGTTACCAATTCAAAATAAGCCTATCGTCGAATATAATATAGAGAACTTGATAAGGACTTATACAAGGATAAGTCAGAATTATGTTAGTATTGGTGTTGCTGCTAATGCTGAAATGGTTAGATCAGCAATCGGTATTACCCAGCCTGAACTTTTTGACGAACTATCCCAAAGATTCAACTGGAATCTTGAGAGAATAATCGATGCAACCGTTAAAGATGGTGCAGATGCAAAGGAAGAAATGGATGCGGTTACCGGATTGTTTAAGCATGTTGCCGAGGATAAAATACAAGTGCCGGAAACTATCCTTCATCGTTTTCCTGAAAGTATCCGAAGCCAGGTCTCAACGGCTTCCAAGCACCCGCTTGATAAATTACTCACTGCAATAAAATACTTGATTAACAAAACCGACAAAGATATACTCGGTGAAGGCTCTTCAGCGAAAGGAAATAGAATACCGGGTATGATTGATAACTTGAAAACCCCAATCGTTGGATTGGGACTAGCTGCAATCAATAATCCACTGCAAGATGCTGCATTTAATCTGATGAAGAATTACAACCAGAAAATTGCTATTCTTCTTGAATCAACAAAAGAAAAGATTAACACCGAGGCTT
>JBJKSH010000243.1:0-34078 GCA_046704255.1 Ignavibacteriaceae bacterium
CCATCAACAACAATCAATTATGCTTTGCCTTATGCAAGTAATGTTAAAATTGTTGTTTACAATATAACCGGAGCTGTTGTAAAAGTTATGGTTAACGGAATGCAAAATGCCGGTGAGCATCAGATAGTATTTAGTTCTGCTTCTTCCGGTATGGAAATTGCGTCCGGCATTTATTTTTATCAAATACAGGCAAATTCACTGGATGGTACAAAATCCTTCAGAGATACTAAAAAAATGATTCTTATGAAATAATTTTCTTATCCCTAATTTCACTTAACCCGTTTGCGTAAATTTCGTAAACGGGTTTTTATTTTTTAATTCATTCCCGGGAAACAAAAATCAATAAAGTCAAAAAAGAGCTCAATCCAATACGGAGCGATAATTATCCATCTTATGTCAGGATATTATTTAGTTATACCATTCTAATTTTTATTGACTTTCTTTTCGTTAACTGGTAATTTTGACTCTTAATTATTTTTAAAATCTACTAAATAAGTTAAATATGAAAGAACTTAGATTTAGAATTATTCTAATTGTTGGTGCAGTGGTACTGTCTCTCTATCTTTTATATCCTACCTATCTTAATTATTTAAATTCTTCAAAATTAGATAAAACATTGGAAAAAAGAAGAGAATTACTCAAAGCAGAATATCCGCATCTTAGTAATGATGCAATTGATCAGAAGATAAAACTAGTAGAAGACAGCATTAAAGCTGCGGACCCTGCTATTACCCAGGATAAGCTAAAGAGCTTAAAACTCGGTTTGGATTTACAAGGCGGCATGCGTGTAGTGCTTGAAGTTAATACTGGGAAATTGCTTCAAAAGCTGGCAAACCAGCCTGATGAAAGATTTGATAGAATTCTTTCTGACGCAGAAAAAACTGCTGCTACTTCCGATGTGTCGGTTGTTGACCTGGTTGCCGAGGGTTTACAAAAACAGGGTATTAGATTAAGCCGTTACTTTGGCAACATTCGAGAAGATGACAACCAGATAATTTCGGATTTAAAAAAGGATGCCAGTGATGCCGTTACAAGAGCTATGGAAATTATTCGTAACCGTGTTGATCAGTATGGCGTTTCCGAACCAACTATTGAACGGCAAGGTAGTACTAGAATAATTGTAGCACTTCCTGGCATTGCAAGGCCCGAAGAAGCCAAACAACTTCTGCAGGGAACTGCTTTACTCGAATTCAAACTTCTTAAATCACCGGAATTTACTATTTCCGTTATGAAA
The DNA here is from genome assembly GCA_046704255.1 of Ignavibacteriaceae bacterium. Lineage (GTDB taxonomy): Bacteria > Bacteroidota > Ignavibacteria > Ignavibacteriales > Ignavibacteriaceae > FEN-1297. Next base: position 1,235 of record JBJKSH010000243.1, read on the forward strand.
AAAATTGATGACGTTTTAGCGGGGAATGTTGCTGTAGATTCCGCACTTGCAAGTTCTTCTAAGGCAGCAGATACAACTAAAGATAAAGCAGGTAAAAATGTTAAAACTGCTTCCTCAACAGATACTTCTACAAACCAGCAGCTTAGTGAGGCAGAATTTGCCAAGAAACATCCTTTCTTTTCAGTTGCATTAATTGATCAACGCTCCGGGAATGCAGATGCTTATGTAAAAGCTAATGATGTAGACAAATTAAAATTATGGCTGTCACTCCCGCAGGTTCAAAAAGTAATTCCGGATAATTGTCAATTTGTTTTTGGGGCAAAACCTGTCGGTTATCAAAACGGACAAGGAGTATACAAATTATATTGTGTAAATAAGACACCCGAACTTACAGGCGGAGTAATAACAAATGCAACTGCAACAATCAGTCAGGAATCTTCCGCACCTATTGTAAATATGCAAATGAATTCGGAAGGTGCTGCCGAATGGGCAAGAATTACAGGCGCTAATATTCATAAAAGAATTGCAATTATTTTAGACGGCGTGGTTTATTCCGCACCTGAAGTTCAGAATAAAATTACCGGCGGTAATTCCCAAATTACAGGAATGGCTGACATGAAAGAAGCGCAACTACTTGCAATTGTTTTAAAAGCAGGTGCATTGCCCGCCCCAGTAGACATTATAGAGTCGAGGACGGTAGGACCATCTTTAGGCCAGGATTCCATAAATGACGGCACCGTTTCAACAGTTCTGGGTTTTCTTGTTGTAAGTCTGTTTATGATTCTTTATTACCAGAGAGCAGGAACCATTGCCGCCGCTTCCCTGGTATTTACCGTATTATTTATTCTAGGTTTTCTTGCCGGTTTTAAAGCTACACTTACTTTACCCGGCATTGCGGGTATTATTTTAACTATAGGTATGGCAGTTGATGCCAATGTACTTATTTACGAAAGAATAAGAGAGGAACTGGAAACAGGAAAAACTTTAAAAGCCTCGGTAGACAGCGGATTCTCCAAAGCTTATTCGGCTATTATAGATTCTAACATTACAACATTTATTACCGGTATTATTTTGTACCAATTCGGTACCGGTCCTGTTCAAGGATTTGCCCTAACCCTAATGATAGGTTTAGCTGCAAGCTTGTTCAGTGCTCTTGTAATAGCCCGTGTCGTATTCGATTATATGGTACAAAAAGGAATTAAAATTACAATTGGTTAATAAACTCGCCATAAGGAGAAAGTTTGTAAATGCGTTTATTTGAAAACATCCAAATCGATTGGCTAGGGAAAAGAAGAATTTTTTACGTTGTTTCTCTAACTCTTTTTTTAATAGGATTAGTAAATGTTATCTTTCGGGGTCTTCATTTCGGTATCGATTTTAAAGGCGGTACGGAAATAGTTATGCAATTTGAAAAACCGGTTAATATTAGCGAATTAAGAACATATCTTAGCAACATCGGTTTGGGCACTGTGGAAATTAAAACATTCGGCGGGCAAACCGGTGTTTTGGCAAGAACCGAATTACAGGAACTTCCAAAAAATATTTATCCTAGAGTTGTTGCAAGAATTAACAATGCGGTTAAAAATTATTTACCTGGGATAAAATATAATATTGTAGATACCAGCGCCACTTCAATTACGTATGCTTTTCCAAATCCTGATACTACAAATTTAATGGTTGCCGGTTTATTCAGAGAAGGGTATCAAACAGGTAAAGTTTCGGAAGAACCCAACAATAAGAAAATGGTCGTTAGGGTTGGTATTGCCGAATGGCTTAAAGATAACCTAAAAACAAAAATGGCCGGAAATACATTCCAAATAATTAAGGAGGATCATGTAGGGCCAAAAGTAGGAAAAGAACTTAAAACAGATGCAATAGTTGCTGTGTTCCTTTCCCTGGTAGGAATTTTGGTTTACCTTGCTTTCCGTTTTAAATTTATTTTCGCCCTTGGTGCCGTTGTTGCTTTGTTCCACGACGTACTTATTACCATAGGATTATATGCGGCATTATACGGAGTTATACCGGGACTTAATCTTGAAATTGATTTGACTGTAGTTGCGGCTTTTCTTACTCTTATCGGGTATTCGGTAAACGATACGGTTATTGTTTTTGATAGAGTTAGAGAGAATTTAAAAATCCATAAGACCATGCCTCTGGAAGAATTGATTAACGCCAGCGTAAACAGAACAATGAGCAGAACTATTCTTACGGCTGGTACCGTACTGCTTGCAGTTCTTGTTCTGTTAATATTCGGAGGAGAAGTTTTGCGGGCTTTCTCTTTCACTTTGTTCTTCGGAACAATTACAGGTACTTATTCTTCCATATTTATTGCAAGTGCACTTGTTCTTGAATATGCAAACAGGTTTAATAAAAAGGTTACCTTTTAACTTTTATAAAATATTCAACTTAAGAAAGCCGGTTATTTATTACCGGCTTTTTTCTTAGTCCTACCAATCACCAAAATTATTAAATCCAACTAATGATGTCCTCTCTTTAAACTTTTTCTGCTTAGCTTCACTTAATAATTTATTCACATTAAATTCATCTTAATTTAATAGTGCGTATTTAAATTTGTCCGGTTCAAATTTATGTTTAACAAAAAACAGGTACAAATGAGAATTGCACATTTATCAGACTTCCACTATACAACTTTCTTTAAGAAATCCAATCTGGGCGGAATTTATTATCTGTTAAAATATGCAATAAAAAATAATGCGGATCATATTGTAATTACCGGCGATTTAACTGATAATGCCGACAATAATGATTTTTTAATTTTAAGACAATTATTCAAAAGCCTGGGGTTACTAAATTCAAAGAAACTCTCTCTTGTAATAGGCAATCATGATATTTTCGGCGGAGTTCAAGCTGCGGAAGATATTTTTACCTTCCCTGAAAAATGCCGGAAAGTAAATTTCAACAAACAAGTAAAACAATTTTATAATTTATTTAAGGAAACCTTTGATGAAAGCACCTATCTTTCGGAAAACATTTTTCCTTATGTAAAAATAATTAACGGCATCATGCTGCTTGGCATGAACTCAATTGCAGGTTATTCAACAGCAAAAAATATTTTCGCCTCAAACGGAAGCGTAAGCCTTGAACAGTTAAACGAAACCATAAATATTCTGGAAAGATTTAACTATAGAGATTTAGTTAAAATTATTCTTATCCATCATCATTTTAATAAAATTAAAATTAGTAATAATGGTTCGTTCGGCAGCTTTTGGCAGAATATCGAAAAACAGACAATGAAACTTAGGAAGAAAAAAAGACTGCTTACTTTGTTCAAAATGTATAATATAGATCTCGTAATGCACGGGCATCTGCATGAAACCGAAGAATATAAAAGAGAAGGGATTAAATTTTTAAATGCCGGCGGAAGTTTAAAAGGACCGGTAACCGGCGGGATGGAAATTAATTTTATCGATATAAAAGGGGCTGCTTTTAAAATTCAAAAGCAAACACTCTCCCCTGCTGCCGACGAATTAATCATGAGTGAAGTGCTTTTAAATGAGATTTTATCTGTTTACCGGTTACCCGTCGAGGAATAAACTCTAATTCCATGCTGAAGGATTATACCTTAGTAATAGTTTAATTTTTTCGCTTATTATTGATGAAATTATATTGCTGCCGGTTTCATTCAACTTAACCGGCAAAAGCAATTTAAAAAACCATCTGCCGGAATTATTACACTCAACCTTTTTTTCATTATCAATATTAATTTATGTTTTACGGGATAAAATTGAAATTTAAATTACTCCAGCAGCAGTCTAATTCCGATTAATCATTTTTATTAACAATACTTTATGTTGATTTAACTCAACGGTGACAATTTATTGACATTTTTTTAACATACAATTTTATATTTTTTATTAAGTTTTTACGTAAGAACTTTAACAGAACGTTTCATGGTTCCGTTATGAAAAATGCAGCTTTTATTATTTTTAGTTTGTTAGTAATTCTTCTTGAATTTATAAACTGCAAAGAAGGAAAAGAATATGAAGTGAATTAATATTATCGTTATATTATCTTTACAATATGTTAACATTTCCGTCATAGTTTTATTTGAATAATATTATTGCACTTTAATTTATCAAACGGCTTAATATAAAATTAATTTTTGCCGTTATTAATAAAGGAAAAACTATGAATGTAAAATCCGTTTATGATTCAACTGAAAATTTAAAGGCCGCTTATTTTGCCGGAACTATGCGGCCCGGCCATGACGGCGTAACCAGAGTCCTATACAGGCTTATCGATGAGCTAAATAAAAATGAAATTACTAATATTTTCTTTTCACCTATAATTCCTTCACCCGAACAGCAACCCTCGCCTATGTATAGAGTTCCTTCTTTTACATTCCCTCTTTATAAGGATTATAAATTTGCAATACCGGGAGTAAAATATTTCGAAAAAAGACTAAATGAGTTCCAGCCTGATATTCTTCATATTAATAGCCCATGTTCACTGGGATATGCTGCGGTTAGATACGGACAGAAATATAATGTTCCCGTGGTTGCAACCTACCACACCCATTTTGCAAGCTACGCAAAATATTATAAGATAAAAGCTCTGGAGCCTTTTAGCTGGAATTATTTTCGCAGTCTTTACAACAAATGCCAGGCAGTTTATGTTCCTTCTAATCCAATACTTCAAGAACTTAAAAGCCACGGACTAAACACAGTGCAATTTTTACCTCATGGAGTGGACACAAGTGTTTTTAATACAAGATACAAATCCGTTTTTTGGAAAAGACAAATTGGTATAGAAAATAAAATTGCAATTTTATATACCGGCAGATTGGTTTGGGAAAAGGACCTTAGAACATTTGCCGATACATATAATATTTTAAAACATCAAAGAGATGATTTTGAATTTGTCCTGGCTGGCGATGGGCCAGTTCGTTCCGAATTGGAAGAGTTAATGCCGGGAGCAAAATTTCTTGGCTATAAATCAGGCAAAGAACTTTCAACAATTTACGCATCCAGCGATATTTTCGTTTTTCCTTCTACAACGGAAACTTTTGGCAATGTTACAATAGAAGCTATGGCCTCCGGGCTGCCTCCAATTTGTGTTCGGGAAGGCGGCGCTTATGGAATTATTAATGACGGCAAAAACGGATTAATTGCAGAGCCAAAAAATCCGGAAGACCTTGCCGAAAAAATTAATATTTTACTGGATTATCCCGAATTAAGAAAAATAATTTCACAAAGAGCAGTTCAATTTGCTAATGAACAAGCTTGGGAAAATATTTTTAAAAAACTTTTCGCCGGCTATCGTGATGTTGTAAGAAACTATAACAATAAAATATGGCACAACCAAATAAGTGTAGCTTAATTGTTTCGGTTGACCTAAATATTTTAAATCTTTATCTTTAAATTATTCAAGAGATTTGCTTTCCGCAAAGTTGTAAGTTTTTATATTCAACGGAGTATTTATGGGTAAAGGTGATAAAAAAACCAAAAGAGGTAAAATCTGGAGAGGCACTCACGGAAAAACCAGACCTAGACCGGTAAAAACTAAAAGGCCGAAAGAAGCTGAAAAAAGATCTTAGTAGTTAATTGAGTTAATAGTTAAAGGTTATTTTCATTAAACCTATTGTCAGGCATCTTGAATAGAATATCCGGGAGCAGGGTTTTAGTCTGTTTTTCTTATTGACATCATAGTTAGGTCATCTTCATACGGTATGCTGCCTTTGAAATTATTCAACTGTTTTTTAAAATCATTTATAATATCCTGCGGTAAAGAATTATAATGTACCGATGCAATCCGGTTTATTCTTTCAATTCCGAATTCATCTTCGCCGATTCTCGCTTCGGAAAGACCGTCGGAATAAAGGAAAATACTTTCCCCCGGCTCCAGGTAAAAAATATTAGTGGAATATTCGCTTTGATGAATCAGGCCTAAAGGCAAACCGTTGGAATCAATGCTAAAAGAAGCATCTTTCTTTATTATAATAGGAAGACAATGGCCTGCATTACAAATTTCCACCTGCCCGCCTTCAAGTGCTTTTCCGCAAACCAATGTTGCAAAGTGAGTATAAAGAGAACTTTCGCAAAACAGCCTGTTTGCTCTTTCCATTAATTCTTTTAATGACAGATTAAGTTCTATTAAACTATGAAATATTGCATGAATATGGCTTACAAGCATAGATGCGGCAATACCTTTGCCGGTAATATCTCCGAGCATAAAGTAAATTTCTTTACGGCCGTTTCTGGATAGTACGACATCGCAGTAGTCGCCGCTAACCGGACCGGCTGGTAAATAGCTATAATAAACATTATACCCCAATTCGCTAAAATTGTTAGCGGGCAAAAGCGAGCTTTGAATTGTAGAAGCAAGTGTTAAATCATCTTCAAGTATTTTTTGCTGTGTTTTATTAAGGTCGCTAAGGCAAACAGTAACAAGCGGATCCGCCATAAGCCTGTCCGGTTCAATATGCCCGCTGCATACTTCGCAAATACCGTATGTACCGTTGTTCAATTTTTCTAAAGCAGAATCAACCTTAATCAATAAATTTGCAAGCCCGGCAGTATTTTCATTCGAAGAAATTGTATCATGCAGTCTTTTACGGCGTTCAATTAAATTAGCTTGAATATTATGAAAATCGATCTCATTCATAAATTTACCTTACGAATTATTTTTTCTAAGGTTAACAATAATGAAATTTAGTTATGGAAAATTAACCTATAAATTAATTTAATCAAGAAAAAAATGATGAATGAAAAACCGGATGAACCAGCGAAAGCCAAAAAATTCCCGTGCACCAGCCTGCAACAACTTCCTCCGGTGTATGTGCACCGACAATCAGCCTGCTTATGCCAATCAAAATTATTAAGACCAATGCCAAAACAGAAACTGCTTTCTTAATACTTTGCGGTATCGATTTTCTTCCTAAATAAATTGCTATAGATAAATACAATGCAATTGAAGAAGCAGCATGCCCGCTTGGGAAGCCAAGATCGTCATTAATAAATACACTTATTATATCGGACGGACGGTTTGGATTAAGAGTATACTTAAGAATATATAATAGAAGTACCACTCCGCAAACTGTAATTAAAAATTCAATAGATGTTTTAAATTGTTTTGTAATTATTAAAGTACAAAAAGTAAAAATGGTTAAGATAGAAAAAACCGCAGGACCGCCCAGAGCAGAAATATTTTTATTTATGTTAACAAACCATTCCGGCCCGTAGGTATTCATCCACCTGCCGGTGTTGCCAATTGTTTTCTTCATAAAATGATGATAAACACCTTGGTAACCGCCTTTAAAAAGTAAATACATTAAAATAAAAATGGTGAGCGAAATTAGAGGAAGCATCAATTTCTTAATAGAATCCGAACTGTTATTTTTCATTCAAAAGTAAATATTAATTTTTAAAACGACCCCTTAAGTAATAAGCTGAATCTGTTTTCAATTTCTTGTTCAAAATATGCATAATATTACACCATAGACACTATATCAAAATATCTCTTCAGTTAAATATTATTTTAATCTGAAAAAAAATTGTATTAAAGCCTTAAAATTCATATTTTGATTAGGAAATAATTACCAGACTCTGAAAAGATATAGTTCTGCTTTTTTTATATACACTAAGATAAGATTTTATTATGTCTCTTGATACGCCGCTTATAAATTTATTGGTAATACTTTCCGCCGCCTTCATGGTCGGCGTAATTATTTATATGGTTAATCTGCTTCCCTTCAACAAATTTACCAAAAGCCTGTTTTCTATTATTTTAATTGCTGCATTATTGGTGTGGATGATAAATACATTCGCCGCATTTAAGTTTATACAGGTTTGGGTAGACACCTGGATAAAAAAAATAGCTTCTTAACTTATTAAATTTCGATAGGTTTCTTTTTGGATTTCTTCGGCTGTTCTTTTTGAAATTGTTTTTGCCACTTTTCCATTTCTTTTCTAAAGCTTTCCATCTCTCTTTGAAATTCTTTCATTTGTTTCTGAAGCTGTTTCTGCTGGAAAAGTTCCGTACTGTCTCCTGAAAAGATTTTATAAAAAGCGTTCAAGGAATCGGGATTAAAACTAAATCGGCCATGTTTAAATTTTTCTCTTAATAAAGAATCCAGTTTATGGTTTTTTAAACCATAAGTTGAATCGAATGCAAAAGCTTTAAAGTTAAAGTTAAAACCTTTGGAAGAATCTTTATAAGAATATTTATAGTTAAAGTTTTTATGCTTGCCGGGAAAGGAAAAATCTTTAAACATGTCGTTCAGGCTGTCTATATGGGTATAGAAATTATTCATATTAGGCAGATGAATAGGAGGAATAATCACGCTCGGTATATGAACTCTGCAGTAGTTGCTGTCTATAAAAACTTTAAAATCCTTTTTCCCTGCAGAATCACTTTTTAACCTTCCGAAATTTTTACCGAAGTAAAACTGAACTCTAAAATTTTTAAACTGCTTATCCAGTTCTTTCATATTTTTATTAAGCTCATCGGTCCACTGTTTCATTTCCGTTTTATAACGGCTGCCGTCAAATTTATACGGCTCGGAAAAGATTGAATCCGGCGTAAGGAAAATATATTTGTTACTCCGGGATTCTTTAACCATGTTAACCATTTGAGCAACATTATCGCTATCGTAAAAATTTTCAAATTCCCGCGGCAGCATTTTTTGCGCTCTGTTTTTATTTATCCTAACTACATACGAAATTAAATCGGCAGCAAGTGCTTTGTTGTAATTCCAAATGTCAGGATTTATAGCAACTGTGTTTTTATCGTTGACAAGAACCTGGGATTGCAGGTTGCCTGCATAGGAGGTAAGAATGGAATCGACATGATGTTCCTGCTTACTATTCAGGTTAAAATCTTTTACAAATCTTTTTAAGTTATCCTGGTTGTTTACGGCATTGGCATCCTTAATTTCAAAATATTTACTGCCGTTTCCGTCCGAACTGAACTGCAAATACTGATGTTTTTGATTATCAAGAGGAAGCTGATGATAAAAAGCAAAATTAAAAATATCTTCGTTGTTAAGATCGGCAGTGTACAGCAGCGGCTTTAGGTTTTGCTTATAAAAGGCAGCAATATTGGATTTCTGCTGATTTAATATATTGTCTATAATTTTAGGATTGTATTTTAAGATTACCATTATTACTAGGCTAAGTGCAATAATTCCGTAAACAGGAGATAATTTACCTAACCTGGCGTACCACGGTTTTTTAATTCTCATGGCCGCAGCAAGGCGGGTTTCAAAAAAAGGATTCTCTTCTACTTCCTTAACGGAAGATACAGTAATCTGTTTAGTTCTTTTTAATTCTTCCAGTTTAGCTCTAAGCTCTTTGGAAGATTTTAATTCTTCTTCTATTTTTTTAACTTCGGCATCGGAAAGCTCATTATCGATATAAGCCGAAAGCATTTCATATTTTTTGTATAAATTTTTCATCACATTAACTCCTTCTCGTAAGGCTTTAGGATGTTTTTCAATCCTTCTCTTGCCCTAAAGATACGAGACTTTACAGTGCCGATTTCGCATTGAACCGACTCTGCAATTTCCTGGTAGCTTAATCCTTCAATATCTTTTAACAATAAAGGCACTCTTAATTTTTCCGGCAACTTTGCAATACCCTTTTGAACAATTTCCTTAATATCGTCGCTATCGTGGGAAGAAGTATAGCCAAGTTCTTCTTCGGTATCTTTTATCGGAGAAAAAATGCTTCGTATTTTTAACTTTCGAAGATGGTCTTTGCACTTGTTAACGGTAACTCTATACAGCCAGGTTGTAAATTGAGATTCAAAACGAAAATTCTGTAAGTTTTTATAGACAGTTAAAAATACTTCCTGTGCTATATCGTCAACCATATCCCGGTTGCCAAGTGTAAGGTAGATAATATTTCTAACCTTTTCCTTATGCCGCTGAACAAGTGTGTTGAAAGTATATTGATCACCTTCAATAAATCTTTTAATCAGCGAAAAGTCATCATCTAAATTTAATATCTGCGGCTGCTGCAATTCTTTCTTCGTTTTTTTTAATTTCATAATTTTAGACGCACTTTTATTATGTTTGTTCCCTAAAAATAACTACAATAAATTAAAAATAAACTGCCGTATCACATAGGTTGTATTGATATTTTCGAATTTATGGTATAGCTTTGAAATTAAAAAAATATCCGAATATACAAAAGTCAAGTTTTAATTGGAAAAAATAATTCGGGATAATATTACAGTTCTAAAATTATAAAATTTTAACGGCTTCCTATTGCAAAAATAACAGCAACTAATTAAATTGAAAATAAACTTTAAGGAGTTATTCATGAAGACCAAAACCACTGAACAGTATAATGCTGTCGTTATCGAACTAAAAGGAAATGTAATGGGCGGTGACGATACAAAGGAATTTAACGAACTTCTTCACAAATATCTGGAAGAAGATAAAAAGAACATTGTTGTTGATTTATCCGAAGTTAAGTTTATGAATAGCTCGGGGTTAGGTATGTTAATTGGCGGCCTTACTACAATGAAAAAAGGTAATGGTAATTTGAAACTGGCGCGAACAACCGAAAAAATTGAAAGCTTACTTGTTATTACAAAGCTTATTACAATTTTCGAATCCTACGATACGGTTGAAGAAGCTGTTAAAAGTTTTGATAAATAGTTATAACTATAAACTGGATACATTAAATTTTTAGTTATTTTATTATCCTTTAATTAGCGGCAAATTATTATTATAATAGCTTTGTAATTTTTAATTAAAAAAATCGAAACTCCGGATTTCCGAATTCGGAGTTTTTCTTTTGTTTTTCAACTGCTTATTATAAAAAATTTATTAAGGAATTTATAAATGAGTGTTACAGTACTTGTGGGGAGCCAATGGGGGGACGAAGGCAAAGGTAAAATTGTAGACATCTTAAGTGAAAATTTCGACATAGTAACAAGATACCAGGGCGGTGCTAATGCAGGGCATACGGTTAGGATAGGCGATAAACAATTTATACTTCACTTAATTCCTTCCGGAATTTTACGGGACGGAGTAGTTTGCGTTATTGGTAACGGCGTAGTTATAGACCCCACCGCTTTACTTGAAGAAATTGATTTACTTAAGAAAAATAATTTTGATGTGGACGGCAGGCTGTTTATAAGCCACAATGCACATTTAATTATGCCTTATCATAAACTGCTGGATTCTATTAATGAAAGCGGCGGTAATAAAATTGGTACAACCGGCCGCGGTATTGGCCCATGCTACATTGATAAGTATGCAAGAAAAGGAATTAAAATTGTCGATCTTTTAAATAGAAAAGTTCTTGAAGAAAAGATAAGAACAAACATAAAGGAGAAGAATAATCTTCTTAAAAAAGTTTATGAACATGATGAGCTTGATGTTGAAGAAATAATTAAGCAATATGTTGAATTCGATAAAATTATTGATAAGTACGTAAAAGATGTTCCTTCATTTCTTAACAACGCAATTGCAGAAGGCAAATCAGTTTTATTAGAGGGGGCACAGGGTGCATTGCTGGATGTCGATCACGGCACATATCCTTACGTTACTTCTTCCAGCCCAACATCGGGCGGCGCATGCACCGGCTCGGGAATTCCGCCGACAAAAATAGATTCGGTTATTGGTATAGTTAAGGCATATACAACAAGAGTTGGTTACGGACCCTTTCCTACCGAATTGCTGGACGAAGAAGGAGAAAGCCTTAGAAAAATCGGGGCGGAATACGGAGCTACAACAGGCAGGCCCAGAAGGTGCGGCTGGTTCGATGCTTTTTTAGTCCGCTATTCTGCTATGATAAATGGAATAGATTCCGTTGCAGTTACCAAGCTGGATGTACTTGGGAGTTTTGATGAAATAAAAGTTTGTGTAGGCTACGAACTAAACGGAAGGCAGATTAAGTCTTTTCCTACGGATGTTGAAAGATTGTCCGGAGTTAATCCTGTTTATGAAACTTTGCCGGGATGGAAAACCGATATTTCCGAATGCTTATCTTATTCTGATTTACCTGTAAATACAAAAAACTACCTAAATTTTATTGCCGAAAAATCGGGAATTAAAATCAAAATAATTTCCGTAGGGCCAAAACGTCAGCAAACATTCTATACGGAATAACATTTTCAAAAAAGGAAAATGGCAATGAAAATGTCCGGCGGACCGGCTTCGCTAAACTTTAAAATTGTACTCCTTCTCATTGCAATTATTATTGCAGGCGGAACTCTTATTTACACTCAAAGTGTGGTTCAAAAACTGCAGGAAAAGGAAAGACAGATTGTAGAGCTTTACGCAAAAGGGATAGAGTACGTAGCCAATACTTCAGGCACAGATGCGGATATTACTTTCTTATTTGAAAACATTCTTAAACCAATTGATTTTCCATTAATAAATAGCGGCCCGAACGACAGTGTTCACATTGGTAATAAGTATAATATTACTAATGTTAGAAACATTCCGTACGACACTACCCAAACCAAAGATCAGCTTGAAAAATTTTTCCAGGACAAGATAAAAAAAATGGACCAGCTTCATAGGCCCATAAATGTTACTTATAAAGACAGTGTGGTTCTGCAAAAAATTCACTACGGTGATTCGGCTTCTATTACACAGTTAAAATATTATCCTTACCTGCAAATTCTTATAGCCGGGCTTTTTATTATTATCGGTTATATAGGCTTCAGCAATATCAAAAAGAATGAACAAAGCAATATTTGGGTTGGTATGGCTAAAGAAACTGCTCACCAGTTTGGAACTCCTATTTCCAGCTTAATGGGATGGCTGGAAATGTTAAAGCTGCATTATAACGATCCTGATAAGGTAATGGATATAGCCGAAGAAATAAACAGCGATGTTGAAAAATTAAATAAGATAACTTACAGGTTCTCTAAAATAGGAGCTAAACCGGAATTAAAATCACAGCCTGTATTTGAAGAAATTAAAAAGATTACGGATTATTACCAAAGACGGCTGCCTCAAAGCGGAAGGAATATTAAACTGACTATTGACGGCGATAAGGATATATGCGCCGAAATTAATTCCGAACTCTTCGGCTGGGTTATTGAAAATCTTATTAAAAATTCTCTTGATGCAATTGAACAGAAAGACGGAAGCATAACCATTTCCGTTAAAGGGACAAAAAAAAGTGCGGATATAGAGGTAACCGACAGCGGTAAAGGTATAGAATTAAATAGAAGGAAGGACGTTTTTAGACCAGGTTACAGCACTAAAAGAAGAGGGTGGGGGCTCGGTTTAAGCCTGTCAAAAAGAATAGTCGAAACATACCATCAGGGAAAAATATTTGTAAAATCTTCCGCTCCGGGCGAAGGAACAACTTTTAAAATTTTATTAAAAAGAGCTCAATAAAAAGAAAGGGGAATTATAGTAAATATAGTGTGGAATCTTATTGCACTAAACCAATAAATCCAGTACACCGGTAATCCTAAAACTTAAATCATCATTTTAACATGGGGCATAGCACATTACGCCGTACACTTTGCAAATTTCTTTTCAATATATGTTGGGTTATTACATAATGTGCGGGACATTAAGGTTAATTTAATAACCCACACTTAAATAAGATCGGAAATGTAGCCTAACAATTTCCTTTTTGCAATAGGAAATATAGTTTCGCTGAAGGGGAAATCCAGTTCTGTTTTACAATGAAAAGCGGAAACATTAGGATGTAGATTATATTTTTTTACAAGAATAGATTTAATATATTCCGCCTGACCGGGGTAGTTTATAGGATTTGCCGAATCGACAAATTTTGTTTTTAATGAATAAAACGGTTTGCTGTCCGTTGAGTAGTCGCTACATTCATATTGAAAAATCCGAAGCATAGAACTTTGGTTATCTTGTACAAACATATACCCTTCATTTTTATATAAAGAGGAAATTCCTATATCGTTTATTTCAATGCTTTCATCAATAAAATCATATAAGATATATGCCTCGTGAATTAAATCTTTGAAAATAGGTAATGCCCACTCAATTAAATCGAACATATAATTTTTATCTTCCGGGTTTTCATCTACTAATTCCACAAAAGCATTTTTAGCATATTTGCCGTCCTTAATTCCTTTTGGCAAAGATAGACTAACATTGGATTTCTTGTGTAACACTTCTTCCAGTTGAGAAGATAAAAATATCAAATTAGACAAGGAAGGATATAACTTGTTACAATTAAAAGAACTGCTGAATTCTTTTAAGCCAGATAAAATTCTGTATTGGTTTATTTCTATATCTTCGTCACTGGCAATAAAAGAATCCAAGGTTAAAGATTTCACAATTAAGTCCGTTTTTCCTTTTATAAAACAAATTATATACCATATTAATTAGTTAAAAATAATGAGTTTTTCTAGATATAAATATCTATAAAAATTTTAAAATGAGACTATTAAATATCAAATTGGGAAATTTTAAAAATCAGATCTCAAATTTAATTCCTTGTGCCAATGGTAATTCCGTACCGTAATTTATAGTATTGGTTTGTCTTCTCATATAAGCTTTCCAAGCATCTGAACCTGATTCCCTACCGCCGCCGGTTTCTTTTTCACCGCCGAAGGCACCGCCTATTTCCGCACCGGAAGTTCCTATGTTTACATTGGCAATGCCGCAGTCCGAACCTTCTGCAGAAAGAAAAGTTTCCATTTCACGCATATCCGTAGTAAATATTGAAGAAGAAAGCCCCTGCACAACACCATTATGGAGTTTTATCGCTTCATTAATATCGCCGACATATTTAATCAAATACAAAATAGGAGCAAAGGTCTCTTCCTGAACAATTTGATAATTATTTTCTGCTTCCGCAATTACAGGGATTACATAACAGCCGGATTCATAACCAGCACCGGACAAAACTTTACCGCCGTATACAATTTTGCCACCTTCGTTTTTTAATCTTTCCAGGGCACCGGTAAACATTTTAACAGCATCCTTATCAATTAGCGGGCCTACATGATTTTTTTCATCTAGCGGGTCGCCGATTTTCAATCCTTTATAAGCTTTAATTAATGCTTCCTTAACTTTATCATAAACAGATTCATGAATTATTAATCTCCTTGTTGTTGTACATCTTTGGCCGCATGTACCCACAGCACCAAAGACAATTGCAGGCATTGCCATTTGCAAATCCGCATGCGGCGTAATTATAATTCCGTTATTACCGCCTAATTCCAGAATGGACTTGCCGAATCTTTTTGCAATAACTTCAGCGGCATGTTTTCCTACATTTGTAGAACCTGTTAACGAGATAAGAGGTATCCGTTCGTCATTCAATAATTTTTCGCCCACTGTAGAGCCGCGGCCTATAACCAGTGAAAAAATTCCTTCCGGCAGGTTATTTTCTTTTATTACTCCGGCAATAATATTTTGAACCGCTATTGCAGAAAGCGGAACCTTAGATGAAGGTTTCCATAAAACTACATCACCGCACACTGCAGCTATCATTGCATTCCACGAATAAACAGCTACCGGGAAGTTGAATGCGGAAATTACTCCCACAATACCAAGCGGATGGTATTGATCATACATGCGATGGTTTGCCCGTTCAGATGCCATTGTAAATCCGTATAACTGCCTTGATTGCCCAACAGCAAAATCGCAAATGTCTATCATCTCCTGAACCTCTCCCAATCCTTCCTGCAAAGATTTTCCCATTTCATAGGAAACAAGAGTACCTAAAGGCTGCTTGTACTCTCTAAGTTTTATGCCAATCTGCCTAACAATTTCTCCTCTTTTAGGTGCGGGAATTTTTCTCCAAAATTTAAATGCCTCCTGCGCCTGATTAAGTATTTTATCAAAATCATTTTCAGAAGCCTGGTAAACGGAGGCAATAAATTTACCGTCTGCCGGGGAATAAATTTTAAGTTCGCTTTGGTTTGTGGTTTCATTCCATTTTGTGCCCGTACTTGAGCCGAAATTTTTTTCTTTAATGCCAAGTTTATCTAGAAAATTCATTAATTACTCCTTTTATTTTTTTCAATCAATTATACCCAAAAGAAAAGTTAAACGCAATGTTATGCACATTTTAACCAAATTATTTGAAAATTGAAGATTAAATTTATACATTGCGTTGTAATTTAAGTAATTTTTTAAAATGCTAAGCTATATAATTTTTTCGGAAATAACAGGTTTCAAAAGCCTGAGAAGCTATTTGGTTTCACGTTTTGAAAACGTCTTCTAAGTCTCGTCCCTTCCCTATTATCCAATTTTAATTTCAATTTAAATTTAATTGTACTTAGTACTTTTATTCATACGAATAACCGGGAGTATTACAATGAAAAATAATGCTTTAAATAATAACGATATAATTTATGAACCGACTTCAATTTTACCTGAAGATGTACACACCACAATCGGTAAATACATGCTTGCAGACGGTTTTGAATTTGTACTGGACCTGGAAAAAAGCAAAGGCCCAAGAATAATCGATGCAAAGACTGGTAACAGATATCTTGACTTTTTCTCTTTCTTTGCATCATCGGCTTTGGGAATGAATCACCCAAAACTTACTTCGGAAGGAGTTAAGGAGGAACTTCTTAAAGCTGCAACTAACAAACCCTCCAATTCGGATATTTACACTGTGCAAATGGCAGAATTTGTGGATACTTTTGCAAAAATTGCCAAACCGGATTTTATGAAATATTTATTCTTTATCTCCGGTGGCACTCTTGCCGTAGAAAACGGTTTAAAGGTTGCTTTCGATTGGAAAGTTCAAAAAAATTTTATGAAAGGTTATAAAGAAGAAAAAGGACACCAGGTAATTCATTTCAAACAAGCATTCCACGGAAGAAGCGGGTATACCCTGTCCTTAACAAATACAGAACCCAATAAAATCAAGTATTTTCCAAAATTCAACTGGCCGAGAATTACAAATCCCAAGATTAAATTTCCGGTAGAAGAAAATCTTCATGAAATTATAAAACTTGAAAATACTGCAGTTGATGAGATATATTCTGCAATAAAAAATAATCCTGATGACATTGCCTTAATAATTATAGAGCCAATCCAGGGTGAAGGCGGCGATAACTTTTTTAGGAAAGAATTTTTTAAAAAGCTAAGACAGATTGCCGATGAAAACGAAATCCTTCTTATGTTTGATGAAGTTCAAACAGGTTTCGGTTTAACCGGAAAGTTTTGGGCTGCCGGGCATTATGTTGAACCCGATATTATATCATTTGGAAAAAAAGCTCAGGTATGCGGCATTATGGTCTCGGATAGAATTGACGATGTTAAGGAAAATTGTTTCCATAAATCAAGCAGAATAAATTCTACCTGGGGCGGAAACTTAACCGACATGGTCAGGTCTAAACATATTATGCAGATAATTCAGGAAGAAAATCTAGTGGATAATTCAGCTAATCAAGGCAAATATCTGCTGGAAAATTTATACGGCATTCAAAAAGAATTTCCCTCCTTAATAAGCAGCGCAAGAGGCTTAGGTTTAATGTGTTCGTTCGATCTGCCGGATGCTAACCTTAGAAACGAATTCAAAAATAAGTGCCTTGAGAAAAAATTAATAATTCTAGGTTGTGGTGAAAGATCAATCAGATTCAGGCCGTCGTTAAACATTACAAAAGAAGACCTTGACGAAGGGTTGCAAATTATTAAAAATGTATTATTTTTGATGTCGTCAAAAAATTAAAATAATTTTTAATTACTACTTGCTGATATCCCGCCTTTAATGGGCGGGATTATCATTTTAAATAGCTATAATTTTAACACGGTATAATAACTTACGTGGGAAGCAATTTATTCATAGTAAGCACTCCTATTGGTAATTTACAGGATATTACTTTAAGGGCTGTAGAAACGTTAGAGTCTGTTGAGTTTATTGCCTGCGAGGATACGCGGGTAACTTCAATTCTACTTAACCACTTAAATATTAAAAAGGAATTAATTTCTGTTAATGCCGCAAACGAAAGTTCAAAGATTAACTATCTAATTCAAAGAATTTTAAAGGGAGAAAATTGTGCACTGGTTTCCGATGCCGGAACACCCGGCATTTCAGACCCCGGAGTTAGATTAATTTCCGCATCCATAAAAGCCGGGATAAATGTAATACCGGTTCCCGGAGTTTCTGCTGCAATTACTGCATTATCTATATGCGGGCTTCCAAGTGATTCCTTTGTGTTTGAGGGATTCTTACCGCAAAAAAAAGGAAGACAGAAAAAACTTAAAGAATTATCCGGTGAGCACCGGACAATAATAATTTACGAATCTACATACAGGATTGAAAAGCTAATAAACGAACTGGCTGAATATATGCCTGAAAGATTTATTGTTGTATGCAGAGAATTGACAAAAAAATTTGAAGAAACCTGGAGGGGCACACCGCTTGCTTTAAAAGAAGAAATAAACCTCCGGACTATAAAAGGAGAATTTGTTGTAGTAATTTCAGCCAAAGATTGGGAAGAAAGAAAATAATTTTATTCTTCGCTGTCGTATTCAATTAAAGTTTTTACATCATAATTTTTCAGTTTTTCCCTTCCCTTAAGAAAAGCTAATTCAATTATAAAGGAAACCTGAGCAACTTCACCGCCGATTTTCTCAATTAAATTTGCCGCAGCCTGTGCAGTACCGCCGGTTGCCAAAAGATCATCGTGCAACAGAACTCTTTCTCCAACCTTAATTGCATCTTTGTGAATTTCAATTGTATCGGTTCCGTATTCAAGAGCATAAGTAGTACTTTCGGTTCCGGCAGGCAGTTTGCCCGGCTTTCTAATAGGAACAAAGCCGGCACCCAATTTTTCAGCAAGCAGCGCACCAAAAATAAATCCTCTTGCTTCTATTCCAACCACTTTTGTAACATTTAAATCTTTAGCATACTCATACATTTTATCCAATGCTTCTTTAACTGCTTCCGGTTGAGCTAAAAGTGTGGTTATATCTCTAAACATTACTCCCTTTTTAGGAAAATCTTTTATGCTTCTAATATATTTTTTTAAATTGTCGCTCATAAGTTCCTCTATTTTTTATTTAGAAAATTATTTAATCCGTTTTTAAAATCTTCCGAAGCACGGCTTATTGTATTTAAGCGAATGCAATAATCTACAGATTCTTTAATACTAAGATTTGATATAGAATGTACAAGTTGTTTTGTTAAAATCATACTATAGCCGGAATTTTGGGAAAGTCTTTCGGCAAGCAGTTTAGCTTCTTCTAAAGGATTATCCGACAAGTAATCCGCAAGCCCGATTTTTAATGCATTTTGTCCGTCAATTATTTCGCCTGCCATCAACATTTTTATAGCGGTACCTTCGCCTATTTTTTTTATTAAGAATATTGAAACGATAGCAGGGACGAATCCTATTTTTACTTCCGTATATCCGAATCTTGAATACGAACTATCCGCAACAACAAAATCGCAAACGGAAGCAAGCCCGCATCCGCCGCCTATTGCTGCGCCGTTAACCGCAGCAATTACGGGTTGGGGAAAATCATAAATGTCAATAAATAATTCCGCCAAACTTTCGGAATCTTTCTCATTTTCAACTGAAGAAAAATTTCCCAGGTTATTTAAATACTCAAGGTCTGCACCGGCACAAAAACTTTTTCCTTCACCTGTAACTATTAAGGCTCTTAAATTACTCTTTGTTTTAAGTTCTTTAAGTTTGCTTTTAAAAGCAAAAACCAAATCCGGGTTTAGTGCATTTCTTTTTTCGGGCCTGTTAAGAGTAATCAGCCCTATATTGTTTACATCTTCATATTTGATCATAATAATTACCCACACCGTTTTTTAATAATCGCCATAAAACCTTCGAGGTCACCCTTTGTTATCTAGATGCAGATCCCGAACGTGGCCGAAATGTTTATCCAAACCATTTTACAATTAAATAAATCTGCAGGTAGGATGAAAGAAATCCCATTGAAATACCTGCAAGTACCTGATAAAAATTATGGCATTTAAGTTTTATTCTTGACCACCCCACCAAAGCCGCAACAATAATCAAAACTATTCCGAAAATTCCCGCTGAGTAAGTTAATGCAGCAACAGCACCGGCAGCACCAAGCGAATGAACACTTATTTTCCAGTATTTATTTATAAGAACTACAATTAATGTATTTGAAATATAACAAAACCAGAACGCTATTGAAACTATATTAATTTTTGAATAAATGAGTACGGCAAATCCCGTACAATAAATTAAGAATGAAATTAAAAAAGGAGCTGTCCGTTCTTCCTTTATAGTTGCATCTAAATTAATTAGTTTGCCTTTGCTTCTAAAGTATACGAACAAAAATATGTGAAGAAGAAATCCGAATAAAAGAGCATTAAGGATTGTAATAGTTCTTTTTAAAGGATCTGTTTCCAGTGTAAAAGCAAAATACATATAAACTAATAAAGTGAAGGATGGCGGGACAAAAACAGTTGAAATAATCCTGGCAATTTTATAAGAAAATGAATTCTCCACTTTTATAAATCAGACTGCTAATCCGTACTCTGTTAACTGATTAAGATAATTCAGTAAAATATCTTCAACCTGTTTATACTCGTATATTTTCATTAACTCGCTTCTAACAGACGAAACATTGTGCATACCTTTTAAATATCCGGAATAAAATTTTCTATGTTCAATTACCGCTCGCTTTTCACCTTTAATTTTTACCGCAAGGCGAAGGTGTTTTAAGCAGGTATTTATTTTGGCTTCTTCATCAATTGCTGCGGAAATATTTCCGGTAGAAAGTAATTCTTTTGCTTCAGTAAAAATCCACGGACAACCTATAGCACCTCTTGCAACCATTACTCCGTCGGCACCGGTTTCATCAAATGCGCGTTTAACATCGTAAGCGGTTAACACATTGCCGTTTAGTATAACGGGAATTTTAACCACTTCTTTTATTCTAGGAATCCAGTTCCAATCGGCTTCTCCTTTGTGCCCCATTGCTCTAGTCCTGCAGTGAACTGTTAAGGCTTTAACACCAACATCTTCAAGCCTTTTTGCAACTTCTAAAATTTTAATTGAATTGCTATCCCATCCCAGTCTTGTTTTAACAGTAACCGGAATTTGAACCGAGTCTACAACTTCTTTTACAAGCTGCTGCATAAAAGGAGGATCCTTTAACAAACTTGCACCGGCACCATGCCCAACAACATTCTTTACCCAGCAGCCGGCATTTATATCCAAGATATCCGGATTATGCTGCTCAGCCATTATTGCCGCACCGACCATCGGATCAATTCCACCGCCGTAAATTTGTATTCCAACCGGTCTTTCAGCTTCAGTAATTTCCAGTTTTTTATGTGTTTTTTCTGAAGCGCGAATTAAGCCTTCCGAATTTACAAATTCGGTATAAACAACATCGGCACCTAATTGCCTGCAAATTAATCTGAAGGAAGCATCGGTAACATCTTCCATCGGTGCAAGCAGCACGGCTTTTTCAATATTTAGATTTCCTATATTAAACATAAAGAATTTAGTTCAGGTTTAATAATTTATCATATACAGCCGGTTCATTTAATATTTTTAATGCCGTTTGAAATTGTTTATCGTAATTTAACGCTTGCTCAATTTCACCGTTATTGCCTATATACCTTGCGGCAAGTTCAATTTTTATTTCGTGAATAATTTGATCTTTATAAACCTTTAATTCCGTATTACCTAATTTCTTGAATTCGTCTTTTATCCTAATTAAAGGTTCTTCCACATTCTCATCCCCTTTATTATTTTTTACCTCTGCCAGCATTTCGTTAACCTGTCTTTCCAGCATCGACCGGAATTTATATTTTTGTTCCTCTAGATATTTTTCAAAATCCGTGAACAGCAGATTATCGTTTAATTTATCGAATTTTTCATTAGGATTCTTGTAATAATAATGATCTGCAAACTGGAAGAATAAGCCTTTTGCAAGAAGATCTTTTACAATATCCCCGGCACGCTGATCGCGGACAAGAGTATCCGGAGTAATGCCGCCGGCGCTGTAAACAACTCTTTTATGGTCTGTATAATATTTTTTCTTTACAAGTGTGTCTGCTTCCGCTATGGATTTATTGTCTTTTGCATAATCAATTTTTTGAATACACCTTCCGCTTGGTGTATAATATTTGGCTGTAGTTATTTTAATTGAAGTATTATAATCTAGCGGGGTTATTGTTTGTACCAAACCTTTTCCGAACGATTTTGTACCGAGTATAATCCCCCTATCGTGGTCTTGTATGGCACCGGAAACAATTTCGGCAGCCGAGGCAGTACCGCCGTTAATTAATATGGCAATTTTGGCTTTACCCAGCATTGGTTCTTGTGAGGCATAATAACTTTTCTTGCTTTCCTCGCTTCTGCCTTTTGTAGAAACAACAATATCTCCTTTAGGTAAAAATTTATCGGCAATATCAACAGCCATATCCAAAAGTCCGCCCGGGTTGTTCCTTAAATCCAGCACAACCGATTTAATCTCTCTTTCCGATTTTAATTTTCTTAATGCTTTTTGAACTTCATCGCCGGCAGACCTGCTGAAGTTGGTTAACTTTAAATATGCATTGTTGCTGTTAGGTGGATAGAAACCGGCATATACAAGGCTGTTAACCTGTATCTCTTCTCTTACCAGGTTAAAGCTTAATGTGTCCTTTTCATCGTTCCTTAAAATTTTTAAAGTTACCGTAGTACCCGGTTTGCCTTTTACAATAGATGAAACATCATCAATGTTTTGAGGAGTAATTTTTTCATCGTCGGCTTCGTACAAAACATCTCCAACTCTTATGCCCTGTTTCTGCGCAGAATATCCGTCAAGAACTTCAACTATAGTAACCTTATTTCCTCTAATGCCTATAGAAATTCCAACTCCGCCGTATTTACCGTTGGTAATTAAATCAATATCCTGCTTACTGCTTCCATCTATAAAAACAGTGTAAGGATCAAGGGAATTTAGCATACCGCGAATACCGGCACGCATAAATTCTTCCGGGTTTATTTTATCTACATAATTAAAAGTTACATCTTTATAAACTTTGCCGAATAAATCAATATTCTTATTTATCTCAAAGAACAGATCATTTTGCCCGGTAAAAAAACCTGAAAATAATAATAATACGGCACCTGCTAATAAAAATTTACTTAATTTGCTAAGCTTCATATAAGCTCCTTTTTTTCTAAAATATCCAACTCTTTAACAATCTTTTTATGAATTTCTTCTTCGGGTAAAGTTCCGTCCAATATTCTAAATCTATTTTCATTTTTTGCCAAGGTTAAATAGCCTTGCCTAACTCTTGCATAAAATTCTCTGCCGGAAATTTCAATTCGGTCTAGTTTTATATTATCCTTCATTTTTTTCCTTTCTTCCGAAACCTCCGGGGGAATATCAATAAGAAAGGTAATATCCGGAAGAGTATTACCCACAGCAAGGTAATTTATATGATTAACGGTATCTAATGGAATACCTCTGCCGAAGCCCTGGTAGGCAGTAGTAGAATCGTGAAACCTATCCGAAATTACATAAATTCCGCTAGATAAATAATGACGAATTTTCTCCCTAACCAGTTGAGATCTGCTGGCTGAAAAGAGAAAAATTTCCGTTTCGTTAAACATTTCATTGTGTTTTTGGTCCAGCAGCATCTGCCTAATTTTTTCAGAAATTCCCGTACCACCCGGCTCTCTAATAATTTCAACTTTTTTATTTTGTTTTTTTAAATGATTTTTTAAGAGTTCAACTTGAGTTGATTTACCGCAAAAATCTATTCCTTCAAAAGATATAAACATAGTATAGTTTAAATTACTCCGTAAAAAAAATTATCCCGCAAAGCAGAATTGCAATTTAATCAAATTAAATAAATCTTTAGTAGCTTAAAACACAAAGCAGAAAATAATTAATTGAATTTTTTGATAATATACCGGAGCCTTGCTGGCTTTAAATATAAAAGCGTAGTATTTTCAGGCACCCTTACATGTGGAACTACACTGCCTAAAGTATCCAGTACAACATCCCGGTAACTAACATAGGCGTTAAACTGTGCGGTATCCAATTTCCCCAGGATATTTATTCCTCCTCTTACACCTATGCTTATTCTATTCGGCAAAAGCATTACTTCTCTGTCCCCCGGCACATCCCTAATATCTACAAATATACCGTTAAAATTTTTATCCACAATTTTTTGAACATCAAGCTCAGCTCTTACAGAATTATAATCGTAACTCATTCCCCATATTTTTTTCAACGGAACAATTAAGGTAGATATGTTATCCAGTTTATCAAATTCAACAGCCTGCGTTGGTACGTATTTTAATTTTTGTAAATAACTTACCGGGCCGGTTACATCAATAGTATCCGGTGAAATTACAATATTTGAGGCCAGCCCGTAACCGGTTTTAAAATTTAAATTTAAATCGGATTCAACCTTAACCCTTTTTTGCCCGAGTTTTTCAACGTAAAACGAAATAGTATCCGGCGAAATATTATTTACCTCATCTACATCCGAAGAAAGCCATTGATTTTCTACCAGATAATTATAAAGATTTATGGTTCGCTTTCCTTTTTGTTCGCCGACAGGAATTTGATAAATCGCTTCCGATGTTAGGTTAGCTGTAATTAATTTCCATCCTTTGCCTTTAACCTTTACGGAAATATTATGCGGTACCGGCGTCCCGGTTCCATATCCCTCCGGAAAATCTACCAGCTTTATGGGAATATTAAATGTTGCATAATAATCATTTGATAGAGAAATGGATACCCACAATATTACCGAGAAAAGAAATGATATAATTACAATATGGAGATTTTTCTTCATTACTCAAATATAAAAGAAAAAATACACAAAAAAACTCCATGAACAATGGAGTTGAAAAAATTGATATGGAAAATTCTAACTTAAAATTTCCTTAAAGTAACTTAATAAAACTTCCCGGTTAGCCCTGGATATTTCTCTCCCTTTAATAGGAAAATCTTCCCTGCTTCTTGCCAAGTGCCTAAGTTTATGAACATTTAAGTTTTCAATTCTAGTAAGGTCCCAATTTACATCCGGTTCGTCAAGTCCGCTCTCTGATTTTTCGGCTTTCTGTTTTTCTTCTTCCGGCTCTTCATTCTCGGCTTTTTCCTGTTTTAATGCTTCTTTTCTTAGCCTGGTAATAGTTTCGTTTGTACTTTCAAATAATGAATCTTCTTTTTGTATAGGAACCTTTTGTTTTTTTACAGCTTTAATTCTTGTTCCCTTTTCGGTAACCAAATTATTAGTCACAGGAATTTCTTTTTTCGTTACTTCAATATTTTCAGGTTTATTAATATCCACATTTTCCGGACTTAACGGTTTAAAGTCGGTTTCTTTTACTTCCGCCTGTTCATCAAGAATTTCGGGGAAAAGTGCAGCTAATTGTTCATCCGGCCGTGGTATTACGTGAACGGAAATAAGCTCACCGACTCTTTGCGCAGCAGCAGCTCCGGCATCAACGGCTGCTTTAACTGCAGCAACTTCGCCATTTACTTTTACGGTTACTAATCCGGCACCAATTCTTTCCCGGCCTGCCAGGGAAACATTAGCAGCTTTAACCATAGCGTCAGCTGCTTCTATGGCACCTACCAGGCCTCTTGTTTCTATTAAACCCAACGCCTTCGGCATAGTATAATTTTATTTTTTCTTCGGCAGAATAGATTCAACTTCGGCATGCGGACGCGGAATAACGTGGACAGACACTAACTCACCTACTCTTTGTGCTGCAGCAGCGCCGGCGTCGGTGGCAGCCTTAACTGCTCCCACATCTCCTCTTACCATTACGGTTACATAACCGCCGCCAATGGTTTCTTTGCCGATTAATTCTACCTTGGCTGCTTTAACCATTGCATCGGCAGCTTCAATTGCGCCGACAAGTCCTTTTGTTTCAATCATTCCCAGTGCGTCAAGTGTCATATGAATGCTCCCATTATAAGTTTTTATTATACCCGAAAATAGTTTTTCACGCTGTAAATGTCAATCTATTTGGTTCAATTATTTCTCATCCAGATAGTCCTGAAGTATCACTGAAGCCGCATTCCTGTCAATCAAACCTTTATCCCTTCGCCTGGATTTTTTGGTAACCGATTCTTTAATTAATTCGAATGCCACGGCGGAAGAATATCTTTCATCCCTGAGTATTACCTGTGTCTTAAATTTCTCTTCAAGAATTTTTTTAAATTCAAAAACATTTTTGGTAATTGAGGCCGGTTCACCGTTTTCTTTTAAGGGATAACCTAAAATAATTAAGGTGATATTTTGTTCCTTAATAATTTTCGAAAGCTCATTCCATAGTTTATTATCATTTAAAATTGTTTTATAAGGGTAAGCAAATGTTTTTAACGGATCACATAACGCCAGGCCGATTCTTTTAACACCGTAATCAATTCCAAGCATCCGGTTTAATTCTTCGGAATAAGCCATATATTATGCACTCTCAAAACGTTCAACAGAATAAACCCCTTTAAGTTTTTTAAGGCGTTCAATAATTCTTGACAAATGTTCCAGGTTTTGCACGTATAAAGTAACACTTCCCTCAAAAATCGAATCGTTTGTATTAATATTTATGGATTTTATATTTGTATTTTGATATGAAACAATCGCATGTGAAATATCGTTAAGAATACCCGGAGAATCTTCCCCGTTAACACTTAAGCCGGCCACAAATAAAGAATTCTCTGCCTCCGGCCATTGTACTGGTACAAGTTTACTTGCATCTCTTTCGCTTATTTTTAAAAGATTATTGCAAGTCTTACGGTGTATTTTAATCCCTTCACCAATAGTAATATAACCAATAACCGGGTCACCCGGAATCGGGTTACAACACTTTGCGTATGAATACATAATACCCGATTTTTTCCCGTCTACCAAAACTCCGCCTATATCACCTCTGGCAATATCCGCAAAATTTTCAAATTCCAAAACCTGCTGGCTTTTTTCTTTTTTATCTTTTCCTTTAGATGCAGTTAAAACTTCTTCCAGATTTATTTTGCCCTGTGCAATAGTTTTATAAAACTGCCGCGGGCTTTCGAATTTTAATTGCGTAATTAATTTTGCAATATCGCTGGTAGTAAAAGAAAGCTTCAATTTTTTTATTTTCTTTTCCCATATTTCCTTACCGGCATTTACAATATCTTCTTCCTCTTTATTTATCCATTTTCTAATTGCGGCTTTTGCTTTGTGGGTTGTAACAAATTTAATCCAGTTTTTATTTGGATGCTGGTTTTTGGATGTTATAATTTCTACCTGGTCGCCGCTGTGCATTTGAGTATCCAGCGGAACAATTTTACCGTTAACTTTTGCTCCAATACAATGGTAGCCCACTTTACTGTGTATTTCAAATGCAAAGTCTACCGGCGTAGCCCCAACAGGCAGTCTTAATAAATCACCTTTGGGAGTGAACACATAAATTTCATCCTGGAAAAGATTAAGCCTAAAACTTTCCAGCAGTTCTTTCCTTGCTTCATCCCTAGAAGCATTATCAAAGATATCGCGGATCCAGTTTACCCAGTTTTCCAGGTCTTTATCGGATGCATTTTTATTTTCTTTATACCTCCAATGTGCCGCAACACCTTTTTCCGCTACCTCGTGCATCTTGGCTGTTCTTATTTGAACTTCAACCGGGCGGCCTTCCGGCCCGATTACCGTAGTGTGTATCGACTGGTAGTTATTTGTTTTAGGTATCGAAATATAGTCTTTAAATCTGTCCGGTACCGGCAGGTAAACCTGGTTGACTATTCCCAGTGTTGTGTAGCAGTCATTACTGTTAGGAGTATCAAGAATTATCCTTATTGCAAAGAGATCATAAATTTCTTCAAACGGTTTATTCCTGGTTACCATTTTTTTATAAATGCTGTACAAGTGTTTCGGCCGGCCGTTTATTTCATATTTTAAATTGTATTCTTTCAATTTTTCAATTATAGGGAAAGAAAATTTTTTAATATAAGATTCTCGCTCCCGTCTTTTGCTTTTTATCTTTCTGGCAATTTCGTCGTATGCTTCTTTATTAAGATATTTAAATGAAAGATCTTCCAGTTCCCACTTAACTTTTCCAAGGCCAAACCTGTTTGCAAACGGAGCATAAATTTCCAAAGTTTCCTGTGCAATTCTTCTTTGCTTTTCGGGATTAACATATTGCAGGGTTCGCATATTGTGGAGGCGGTCTGCAAACTTTACAAGAATTACCCTAACATCTCTAACCATGGAAAGAAGAAGCTTCCTGTAATTTTCAGCCTGAGTAATTTCCTGACCTTTAAATATTCCACTTATTTTTGTCACGCCGTCTACAATTTCCGCAATTTCTTTACCGAATTCTTTTGAAAGGACATCAAGATTAAAATCGGTATCCTCAACAACATCATGCAGCAAGGAACTAATTACGGTAACATCATCCAGTGGAATTTCGCGGGCAACAATCATTGCAACTTCATAAGGATGAGTAAAATACGGTTCACCGGATTCGCGGAGATCATTCTTGTGCGCTTCCAGGCAAAACTCAAAACTTTTGGAAATCATTTCTTCATTTGTACCGGGCAAATGCTGCCTGCATGCTTCTAAAAGTTCATCTAACATTTTTTTATGTTTAGGGTTAGCTACCATTACTAAAAACTTGCGTCCAATTTGAGTTATAATTTAATTTATTTTAACGAATAGTTAAAGTCACGCCGTTTCATTCAGCTTTAACCTCTGATTGTCCGGTTAGTTCCTTTTGCAGCTTGCTCCGCAATACTTTAACCCGTTCCAGCCTGTTTCCTAATTTTGCTTTAATATATTCCGGTATGTTTTTTATAGAAAGAATTTCGTCACATAAATTTAATGCTTTTTTATAATTGCCGGTTTTGTAATACTGTTGCGCAATTTTATGTTTAATTAATATTTTATTAAAGTCGTTAAGGCAATTGTTGTTTTTATAAGAATTATAAATCGAATAATATAATTTAATTGATTCGGGTTTATTAATATCCTCATAAACTCTGGCAAGCCCCCACTCAAAAAGCCGGCTGCCGGGGAATTGTTTTAATGCCGTATCGGCAAGGGATTTGGCTTTTTCATAATCATGCTTATCAATATAAATCCACAACAAAGAATTTATTGCCAAATATTTATTGTAAGATGAAGAATCTACTGCAATCTTAAGAAGTTTAATGCCTTCTGCTTCTTCATTTTTTACAAACGGGAACCATGCGAGTAATTCCGTTTTTCGGCTCTTCCAATACTTTAAAGTACCTATACCAATGTATGCTTCGTAAAACCGCGGATCTTTTTTTAAACATTTATTAATGTTGGAAATTGCATCCATTCCGTTTGTTAAAGCAGGCAGCCAGCTTTTATTTATAGCATTATAATATGCATAATACCCCTGCGATAATGCCAGGAAATATCTATACCATATATTATTTTCATTTTTGCCCAGCAATTTTTTAGACTGCTCCATAGCTTCGTCTAAATTATTTGTTATAAAGCTGTCATCAAATCTTTCTCCAAGATCGAATGACCGTGCAATTTTTACGGCGGCAAGATAAATTTTTCCAAGAGGAAGCTGAGGATATTTGTTTTGTAATACCGTAAAAATCGAATCTGCTTTTTGATAATTATTCTCAATTACATTTTTAATTCCGCTGTTAAGAAGAAAATCAACGTAATGATCCGGGTAAATTTGCGGATATGAAAAGCCGGCAAATACAATTATAAAAAAAATTATAAGAAGATTTCTAAAGTGTGCCAAATGTTCTATCTCCGGCGTCTCCAAGCCCTGGAAGAATATAACCTTTGTTATTCAATTCTCTATCGATAGCAGCGCCGTAAATTTTTACATCAGGATGATGTCTTAAAAGTTTTTTTATTCCTTCAGGTGCAGCAACAAGGCAGGAAAAAATTAAATTCTTTACGCCGCGTTTCTTTAAATAATTCATTGCTTCCGTTGCACTGCCGCCTGTAGCAAGCATAGGATCGACTAAAATTACCTTTGCTTCATCAATATTCTTAGGTGTTTTATAATAATATTCTTTAGGCTTAAGAGTTGTTTCATCCCTTTGCAAACCTATATGGCCAACTTTTGCATCCGGGATAATTTCCAAAAATCCGCTTACCATTCCAAGCCCAGCTCTTAATACGGGAACCAATACAATCTCATTTTGAATCCCGTATCCAGTAGTTTTTTCCAACGGTGTTTCAATTTCAAACTCGTTAACAGGCAAAGCTTTACAAATTTCAACTGCAAGAATATTTGAAATTCTTTTAACGGCAGCTCTAAAAATTTCAGGCTGCGTAGAAGCATTTCTAAGAACTGTTATGTCTCTTTTAACAAGCGGGTGATCAATTAAAATAAAATTTTCAAACTGTGATTTCATTATTATTTCTCCGGGATTTGTTAAATTTTTATTTTATTTTCCTTCCGAGCACCGATAGTAAATTTACCATCGGAGATAAAGGCGGCGTATAGTTGTAGTTTATTTGAGATAAAATATTTGCAGGCTGCCGCAATTTAATTAATAAAGATATCAAATCGCCAAAGCCGGAAACTTCTTTGCCGCCGAAGAAACAGGCGCCTAAAATATTTTTATTGTTCCTGCCGTATATTAATTGACCGAATACATTTGAACTTTGCGGCATAACCTTAATTAAATTCGGTACAATTTCAGTAACGGTTTTATAGGAAAATCCGTATGCTTCCGCTTCTGCTAAATTAAGCCCTACCGTAATAAAATAATTATCAAAAATTTTTACGGATAAGTTTTTAATTACCGGTTCTACATGAATATTGCCCCCGGCAGCGTTTTCACCGGCAGCATGCCCGAATTCATGCGCAACAGAGGCCAGCGGAATATAATCCGGCCTTAAGGTTATTGCGTTTATTACTTCAACATTATCACCCGCAGCAAATATATGCGGGTCGGAAGTTTTCAACTTATTATCAATTTTAACGGCACCAGTTTTGCCAATTTCCAGTTTTGAACTTACGGCCAGTTCGGTATTAGGTGTAAAACCTGCAGCGGTTATATAAATATCATATTCAAGTATTCTGCCGTCTAGCTCTATACTTTTAACGGAAGCACTGATTTCGGAAAGATGCAGTTTTATACTTTTCGCATTATTCCAAAATTCAACTTCTTTATTTCTTAATAATTCTTTTACTAAAGATCCAATCTCAGGTGAAGATGAAGGCAACGGCTGATTTTCTTTTTCAAATAAAGATGCTTTTATATTCAGTTTAGTAAGAGCATCAACAGCTTCCAACCCTAGGTAGCCTGCACCTATCACTGCCGCCGTTTTGACTTTGTTTGTTTCCAGATAATTTTTCAAAAGCAAAAAATCGCCGACAGATTTAAGCGTAAAAACATTATGCGCAGTTAAAGGGAAACCGGGTAC
The DNA here is from genome assembly GCA_046704255.1 of Ignavibacteriaceae bacterium. Taxonomy (GTDB): domain Bacteria; phylum Bacteroidota; class Ignavibacteria; order Ignavibacteriales; family Ignavibacteriaceae; genus FEN-1297. The sequence continues at coordinate 32,482 of JBJKSH010000243.1, forward strand.
CGTTTTTGCTTTTGAACCGGTTGTAAGAATTAATTTGTCGTATTTAACTTCGGATAAGTTATTATCAGTTAAGTTACGAATGAGAATAATTTTTTCTTTTCTATGGATTTCTTCAACTTTATTCTTTACGTAAACATCCACACCTTTAACTCTTTTAAAGGACTCCGCATTAAAAAAAATAATTTCACTTGTATTCTTAATTTCACCGGAAAGTACATAAGGAATTTCGCATGTGCCGGTAGAGATAAAGTTCCCGGCTTCGTACATTACAACATCCGATTCCGGGTTTGTTCTTTTAGCCTTGGCAGCGGCAGCAGGGCCGGCAGCATTACCGCCAACTATAATTATTTTCCCCGGCTTAATCATTTTAATTTAAAACTCATTGTAAACGGAACTCCGTAAAAGCCAAAATGTTTGCGGATTAATTTTTCAAGATATCTTTTATAATTATCCTGGATGCCTTTGGGATAATTTGCAAAAAAAAGGAATACCGGATATTTGCTGCCGCCCTGCGTTATATATTTTATTTTTACTTCCTTACCGGTACCCGTAGAAGGCGGAGGCATTTTCTCTATTTCAGAAAGAAGAACATCGTTCAATTCTTTAGTAGGAATTTTCTTTTGCCGCTCTGTATTAATTTCTATACATAAATCTATAAGTTTATAAATTCTTTTTTTAGTTAAGGCGGAAATAAAAACAACAGGTATATAATCTATTGAACCCGTTTTCCTTCTAATTGCATCTTCGTACTCTTTTGCGGTATTTGTTTCTTTGGTTATCAAGTCCCACTTGTTTACTGCTAAAATAATACCCTTTCGTCTCTGCACTGCTTCATCAATAATTTTTTGGTCCTGCTTGTCAAGCCCGATTCCGGCATCAATCATAATTACTGCCACATCGCACTCGCCTATAGTTCTTAATGTTCTAACCATAGAAAAGAATTCGATATTTTCTTCGATTCTCTTTTTCTTTCTTAAGCCAGCAGTATCTATAAGAACAATTTCGCGGCCGTAATATTTTAATGTTGAATTTACACTATCTCTTGTCGTGCCGGGAATGTCCGTAACAATACTTCTATCGCTGCCCAGCAAAGCATTTGTTAGAGAAGATTTCCCTACGTTGGGCCTTCCGACAATTGCAATCTTTAATCGTTCATCGGTTTCTTCATCATCATTTAACGTGGGAAAATCTGCCGTTAAATCATCCAGCAAATCGCCAATCTTTCTTCCGGCCAAAGCAGAAACAGGATAAAATTTTTCTATACCCATTTTGTAAAATTCGGCGGCATCATGTTCAAAATTTTCAGAATCAACTTTATTAACAAGAAGGAAAAAATCTTTGCCGGAATTTCTAAGCAGTGCGGCAACTTCAACATCAACCGGATTAATACCGGAACGGACATCAACAACTAAAAGTATCGCGTCTGCTTCGTTAACTGCTATGTCTACCTGTTCCCTAATTGCAGTTTCAAACAAATCGGATGAACCCGGCACATAACCACCCGTATCAATAAGTTGAAAAACTTTGCCGTTCCATTCCACTTCGCCGTAATTTCTGTCCCGCGTTACTCCGCTTATATTATGTACTATGGCTCCTC
>JBJKSH010000244.1:0-12260 GCA_046704255.1 Ignavibacteriaceae bacterium
AGTAGAAGTTCAATCTGAAAAGGTACTCTTTGGAGTTTAAACATCTTTTCGCCTATGAACTTGTTATTTCTTTAACAAAATTAATTATTTTTTAACTAATTTATCTCAAGCGGTCAACTTGAGTTATCTTAATTGAATTTATTAATCAACAAATGTAAAATGAATTTTGATAGCTTTATGCCTAAGGTATTTACAATAATAGAACGGCATTTCGGCTAGTCCGACTCGAAACAACAAAGCCGGGTAGTGAAATTATCTTTTAATTGCTGAATATTTTTCTTAGAACAAACTACCTTGAACAAGACTACCGACACCGAATAACAAAACTGAAATTTACAAAAATATCGAATTCTAAATACGCTGCCCGTTTTGGCGCCAACGTTTGGCTATATTTTATGTTGTTTCAAAATAATCTGAATCAACTTTTTTAAGAATTATTTTTTTATGAATACTTACACCAATATCATAGTCAATCATTAATTCAGTTAATTTATTTCCATCAATAAGAATAATTTTCTTCTCGATATTATCTACATACTCTAATGCTTCTTTAGTAAATGAGGATGTTGTAATGAAGACACCTTTTTTTGCTCTTTTACTCTCAAGACTCCCAGCAAATTTTTGAACCTCTGGACGCCCAACAGGATTTTCCCATTTTTTTGCCTGAATACAAATTATATCTAGACCAAGAACATCTGCTTTTATAACTCCGTCTATGCCATTATCACTTGTTCCTTGAACTATTCTTGCTTCATCATTAGGATCACCATATCCCATAGACACAAGCAGATCTTTTACTAATATTTCAAAAAACTGCCATGAGCAATTTTTTAGCTTTTCTAAAATTTCCTCCGAAAGGTTTTTTTTGAATATTTCATATGAAGTATTAATTTTTTCTTCCGGCAATAGCGCTTCTACTATTTCATCAGTTTCAGAATTTGTAAAACGATTCTTTTTATATCTACTCATTATGAATTCATTAAATTCGGGAAATTCTCTAAGTAAACTAACATCAATTTTACTCAAATTTTCATTAAGTAATTTGCGTCCACGGTCTGTAATAAGAAAAATACCTTTATTGATCCTTTCTATTAATTTTGATTTCAAAAAATAACCTACAGTTCCATTAATCATTAGAATTGATCTTTTTGGGTTATCGTTCGTTATTAATTCATAATTTTTTGATAGAAAATCTACAATATCATTATAACTTCTCTTATTGCAGTTCTTAAATGAGCAAAGAATAGGTAACATATAATCTTCTAGTTTTGGTTTATCCATATTTACTCAACTTTTAAAAAGTCGCCTAATATATTTTCATTAAGAATATTATTTAATTTTCCTTGCATGTTATGAAGAAATAAATTCCTGATAAACGACATTATAATTTTTAATTAAAAAAATCGCTTCGAAATTATTTGGAATAACATTATTAGCTTATGATTTGTTTTTTATTTGTATCTCACCTTTAATCACCGGCCCTGTATTTTTATTATGCGGTATCTCGGGAAATGGAGTAGGACAATTTAATTAATTTCTCATTAAAAAATAAAAATTTATATCAGCCTATAACTTTCATTCCCTGCTGAGAAGTTTACATTTAATCCCAAACTTTGGCTTGTGGGTTAATAACGCTAAGGACTTATTCATATTTATCCTGCCAAACTTACTAATTAGAGGGTTTCGGCGGGTTATTTTTTCCTTCAATATCATCAAAAATTTTTACTGCGTGAAACCTGGAATTCTCAATAAATAATTTTCTCGTATCCATTCCGCCGCACACAACCCCTGCCAGGTAAATTCCCTTTACGTTGGTCTCGAATGTATTTTCATCGAATTCGGGAATCCTGTCTTCATCATCTTTCATTTTAATGCCGGCTTTTTCCAGCAGTGTAAAATCCGAATGATAGCCCGTCATTGCAAACACAAAATCGTTCTCAATAGTAATCTTTTCTTCCGGTGTTTTAATGTCTACTTCCTTTTCTCTAATACTTAAAAGGTTAGAGTTAAAATAGGCTTTAATTGATCCTTCCTTAATTCTATTTTCTATATCCGGCCTTACCCAGTATTTTACATTGTCTTTAATTCTGTCTTCTCTTATTACCATAGTAACTTTAGCACCCCGCCGGTATGTTTCCAATGCAACATCCACAGCAGAATTTGCCGCACCCACTACAACTAAATTCAAGTAGGCATAAGGATGCGCTTCGCTAAAATAGTGCATTACCTTAGGAAGTTCTTCGCCGGGGATATTCATGTAATTGGGATTATCGTAAAACCCGGTTGCCATTATTATTTTTCTGCCGGTATATTTTCCTTTACCGGTTACAACTTCAAAACCAACGGCGGTTTTGTTTATCTCTTTAACAGCTTCATAAGTATTTACATTTAAATTCCATGAGTGTTTTACACGCCTGTAATATTCCAGCGCTTCTCTGCGTGTCGGTTTGTCGCCGTGGGATACAAACGGCACTTCACCTATTTCCAGCCGCTCGGATGTAGAGAAGAATGTCATATTTGTAGGATAATAAAATATAGAATTTACAAGGCATCCCTTTTCAATAATTAAGTGAGTTAAATTTCTTTTAAACGCTTCTATTCCGCATGCAAGCCCTATTGGGCCTGCTCCGATTATTATAATATCAAAAATATCTTCGTTCATTTATACCACCGGGAATAATTTAACAATGTACCGGAACAAATTTAGAAAAATCTCCCAAAAATATTTTTGACGAAGACAGCACCGCAGCCTTAATTCAAGTTTTATTTTTAGACCGGGATCTTCAAAATAAAATATTGTTCACAAATTATTTAAATGATTGGATGGACGTTTTGGCAACAATGTTTTGCTTTGCTTAAAGTGACTAATTAATTTATTTTAAAGTCTAAATTACTAACTGAAGTTACACATTCAATGAAAATGATAGAAAATTTGACTAGTAGTTATAATTAAAAAAACTAATTAAGATGAAAAATTTTTTAGTTTAAAATATTTTTTACCTCTCCCCCTAGGGGGCTGACTAAAAAGTAATTTTCTGTTAAAAAATCTGCGCAAATCCGTTAAAATCTGCGTCATCAGCGTTCTATTTTTCAGAAAGATATTACTTTTTAGTCAGCCCCGGGGACGGGGGTGAGGTTATTTTGCTTAACTTCAATTATCAAATAAGATTAAAGGATTTTATAAAATGGAAAACAAAAAACACCCACAAGAAATTTGCCCATGGTGCGGACAGTTAACAAATATTATTTGGGTGCATGGGCACGGGCAGTGTTCGGTTTGCGGGACAAATATTGATGAATGCTGCCGGGGAGAAAATTGCAAAAATTATAATCCTTTGATTCCGGACACTAACAAACAGGACGATAAATGAATAATCATCTTTTAATAAATCATGTTTCTTTTGATCTTGACGGAACCATAATAGATTCTTACAGCACTATTTATAAAACAACTGCAAAAGCCTTAAGAATTCTAAACATTACAAAAACTTTAAATAATAAAGAATTTTATAAAAGAATCGGTCATCATTTTATAGATATTTTCCAAGAGATGAATATACCCGTTAAGGACTTTGACGAATTTATCGAAATATACAAAGATCATTATTTCGATTACATCGATGAATCAAAATGCTTCGACGGTTTAATTGAAGTCTTAGAGTTTTTAAATGATAACAATATTTTTGTTTCGCTGCTTACTACAAAAGGACAACAACAGGCAGATAAGATTATAGACCATTTTAACTTAAGGAAATATTTTTCTTTTGTAATGGGTCGACGGGACGGCATTGCAAATAAGCCATCCGGCGAACCGCTGCAATTTATATGCAGCAATTTAAATGTTAAGACTGAAAATACTTTGATGGTAGGAGATACCGAGCTTGACATACAATGCGGGAAAAATGCCGGAGCTAAAACTTGTGCCGCATTATATGGCTATAGAACTAAAGAAGCCATGGATGCTGAAAATCCTGATTTCAAAATTACAAGCTTAAAAGAATTACGGAAAATTTTGGATTAGCATTTGAAAACCCATGAAAGCACGATACTATCCCTTCAAGGGATAGTATCGGTTAAAGCAAACTAACATACCTTATGTAGTGCTGTAAGAATAATACTGCATTATAAAATAAACTTACTCAAATCCCTGTTTTTAACAATGCTATCCAGCCGCTGCTTAACCACTCTAGCAGTAATTTTAACTTTATTTGCCGGAATTTTATCCGGGACATCAAATAAAATTTCATCAAGTAATGTAGTTAAAATTGTATGAAGCCTTCGCGCACCAATATTCTCAACTTCTTCGTTAACTTCTGACGCAATACGAGCAATTTCTTTAATTGCGTCAACTGTAAACTCTATCTTAACTCCCTCAGTCTCAAGCAAAGCATCATATTGTTTTAACAGGGCATTCTGCGGTGTTGTTAAAATCTTTACAAAGTCCTGCTGCGTAAGGCTTTTTAATTCAACCCGAATAGGGAAACGCCCCTGTAATTCCGGTATTAAATCCGAAGGCTTGGAAACATGGAACGCACCCGAAGCAATAAACAATATATGGTCTGTTTTAACAACGCCGTATTTTGTATTAACATTAGAGCCTTCAACTATCGGCAGAAGATCCCTCTGTACCCCTTCACGGGAAACATCCGGGCCCATGCCTTTGCTGCTGCCGGCAACTTTATCAATTTCATCAATAAAAACGATACCGGAATCTTCCACCCTTGTAATTGCTTCTCTTTGCACTGCTTCCATATCAATTAACTTTTGAGCTTCATCTTGAGTTAAAATAACACGCGCTTCGGCAATAGTAGTTTTTCTTTTTTTCTTTTTCTTTGGCATAATGTTGCCCATAATTTCCTGGAAGTTTATTCCAAGGTCATCCAGCCCGAACGGGCCTAACACCTGCATCCCCACCATATTCTGAGCATTTGCATCAAACTCGATCATTTTGCCGTCAAGTTCGCCGTTTTTTAATTTTGCCTTCATCCACTCGCGTGTTTTTATATTTTGAAGCGCCTCGTTGTTCTCTTCCTGTACTTCTCCTTCTCTATTCGGCGTAGCACGTTTTACCGGAGGAATTAAAATATCAAGAATTTTTTCTTCGGCTAAATCCTGAGCTTTGGATTGAACCTCTTCTGTTTTTTCCGACTTTACCAAATTGACGGCATAATCCGCAAGATCCCGGATCATAGATTCAACATCCCTGCCGACATAACCTACTTCAGTAAACTTAGATGCTTCCACTTTTACAAAAGGTGCTTCTGCAAGTTTTGCAAGCCTGCGGGCTATTTCGGTTTTACCCACACCGGTAGGGCCTATTAGTATAATATTATTCGGAAGTATTTCGTCTTTTAATTCGTTAGAAACCTGCTGGCGTCTCCATCTGTTTCTTAATGCAATTGCCACCGCTCTCTTGGCTTCGTTCTGCCCTATTATGTACTTGTTTAATTCTGTTACTATTTGTGTTGGTGTTAAAGCTTTCATAGATAGTTTTTTCATATTGAATTTTTATTATATGGTTAAAGGATTTCTACATTAATTTTATCGTTTGTATAAATACAAATTTCAGATGCTGTTTTTAAAGCTTCCTCTACAATTTCTTTTGCGGTAAGATTGCTGTATTTTTTAAGCATCCTGGCGGCTGCAAGCGCATACATGCCGCCGGAGCCGATAGCAACAATTTTATCGTCCGGTTCAATTACATCCCCGTTGCCGGAAACAACCAAAGCCTGGCCTTCTGCAATTACCGCAAGCATAGCTTCCAGTTTTCTTAAATACTTATCAGTTCTCCAATCTTTTGCAAGTTCTACTGCGGCACGGCTTACATTACCGCGGTATTGTTCCAGCTTATCTTCAAATCTTTCCATTAGAGTAAAAGCATCTGCGGCGGCGCCGGCAAAACCGCAAAGTACTTTTCCGTTACCTAACTTTCTTATCTTTACGGCATTATGCTTCATTACTGTATTACCAAGCGTAACCTGTCCGTCCCCGCCTATTGCTGCTTCCCCGTTATGTACCACGCCCAAAATTGTTGTTGCTTCTATTTTCATTTCCATTTTAAAAACTCCGTTTATAGTTCGAATAATTCATAAATTTAATTTCCAAACCATCGTATAAATTAAAAATAAATTTCGCAGACATAAGATGCGCCGACGGTTTTTAAGTTTTTTTAATATACGGTTTCATCAGTTTATAAGGTACAATAGCCGGAACCGCATTTATATAATCCGTATATTCTTTTCCGAATCTTTCAATTAATTTTTTTTCTTCAAAAATTGAACCTATATAAAAATAGGCGGTTATGCAAACAAGCATTGCCAAATACGTCAAACTTATTTCCGGGCGGAACATTAAAAATAAAATTGAAAAAAAATATACCGGGTGCCTGCAAAATTTATACGGCCCGTTTATTCTTAGTGTTAACTGCTCGTCCAGTTCGTTTATATTGTATTCTTTATTATGCCATCTTATAATTTGATTAACCCCGATGAATTCATTAAAACTAAAATATTTAAACGCCCATAAAATGCCTGCCAAAGATAGCAGCTGCGGAATCAAAATAATTATATCGAACGGGTAGGATAAGTCATAAATAATTAAATCCGAATCCGGTGAAAGAGTATAAACCCAATAAAAAATCAGCAGAGAAAAGAATACGTAGAAAAGCCTGTAAAACGCAATATAGTTTCCTATTTTTTTTATTAAAAATCTTTTTACTTTGTTGGAAGCCAAAAATGAATGAAGAAAGCCGAAGAGTGAGAAAAGGAAAAATATCACCAGAACATTTGCAGCGGAAACTATCATAGTTCTCTGCGCAGCCTGGCAATGGGAATTCTTAAATGTTCCCTATATTTGGCTACCGTGCGCCGGGCAATATGTATTCCCTCATCGTTTAATATTTCCGCTAGCTTATCATCACTGTAAGGAGATTTTTTGTCTTCGCTTTTCAAAATTTCTTTCAATCTTTCTTTAATATGTTTGTTGGATACCTCTTCGCCGGAATCCGTACTTAAACCTTCGCTGAAAAAATATTTCAGTTCAAAAATACCAACCGGGCTTTGAACATATTTTCCGTTAACAACCCGGCTTATTGTAGATATATCCATCTGAATTTCGTCGGCTATATCTTTATAAATCATAGGTTTTAAAAACTTGGCTCCTTTTTCGAAAAATTCATACTGCTTTTCCACAATAGCCTGCATAATTTTCATAAGAGTTTCCCTGCGCTGCTGTATGCATGCAATAAACCATTTTGCCGATTCAAACCTTTCCCTTAAAAATTTATAAGTATTTCTTTCTCTAGGAGATGCCTTTCTACCTTTTTTATTTTGTTCTATCATTTCCAGGTAAGTTCTGCTTAATGTAACGGAAGGAACGCTTCTATCATTTAAAGTAATAACAAAATTATCGTCAATTTTTTCAACAAGAAAATCAGGTGTAATTTGGTTAAGCTCAACTGAATCTATATTGCCTTCGCCGGGCTTTGGGTTAAGGCTTTGAATTAAGTCTATTGTTGCTTTTAAACTCTGGTCGGTTAATTCCATCTTTTGCTTTATTGCGTCGTATCTTTTCTGAGTAAAATCGTTATAATATTTTTCCAGTAATTCTTCTGCCAGGAAGGAATAATAAGGATCGTGCGGAATATTTCTTAATTGAACAAGAAGACATTCCTGCAAGCTTCTGGAAGCAATACCTATTGGATCAAAAACCTGTATCTTTTTTAATAATGCTTCTGCATCATCTGCAGAAATAGATACATGTTCAAACATTTCCAGGTCCAGAAGAATTTCATCGAGCTTTCTTTTAAGGTAGCCGTCTGCATCCAGGTTGCCGATTATTTCTTCACCAAGCATTTCCATGTTTTCATTTAAATTAAGCAGCCTGAGCTGTTCCAGCAAATGTTCACTAATAGTTTCTTTTGCAGGAGCAAGAGGCTGAAATACTTCGTCATCTTTGCTTTGATTAAGCCGGTCGGAATCCATATCGGCATCGTTCATAAAATCTTCAAGTTCAAACTCATCTTTTTCAGGTTCATCAAATTCTTCCTGGTCGGTATTATCTTTATCATCGGAACTTTGGGTTAAGTCCATATCTTCTGTTAAAACTTCTTCCAGTATAGGGTTTAATTCAAGTTCGGTTTTAATCCTCTGTTCCAAAGCAATTGTATTTAACTGAAGAAGCTTTTGATACTGAATTTGCTGAGGCGATAATTTTTGTTGTTGTGCAAGTCTTTGACTAAGTGTTAACATTTCTCCTACCGATAATTTCCTTCAATTTTGAATACCATTTATTTCCATATAATCTTGCAAGCGATTCTTTGCAAAAATCGACCAAATTAATATTTTGTTTAGCACCGTATTCAAGAGCGGCATCGCATTCATGAAATTTTTCATACCTTAAAACATCCCCGCCGAATTTAGAAATTCTAATTGGAAAGAGATGACAGGAAATCGGTTTTTTAAATTTTGTTTTCCCGTCTAGAAAGGCACGCTCAATGCCGCATTTAGCAATTCCATTTTCATAATAAACAAAAACACAGGCTTTTCTGTTAATACTGCTTGTTAAAAATTCACCGTCTTTAACATCAAAAAAACCGTTTTCTTCAATTTCTTTCCTATGTTTATCCGGCAAATATTCTAAAATTACTGTTAAGTCTCTTTCAATTTCGTCAATTTCTTTGTCTAACAGGGGCGCTCCGTAATCACTTTCCAGTGTACAGCAGGCACCTTTGCATTTAGTTAAATCACACGCAAACTTTAGTTCCGCTATTTCCGTTCTTATAAGAACATCTTCAACAGGAATTACATTACTAACATACATTGGAATAATTTTTGATGAAAAGATAATAATTTGTTGACTAATTGAAAAGTTTAAATGATATAATAGTTAAAAAAAATTTCTATTATAAAGGAAAATAAATTAAAACTAATTAAAGACAAGATAAATAGAAATAGAATTTATGTATCAAAATTTGAATCCCGGTTTATTTTTGTCTCAATTTAACTCATAAGATGGGAAATGGAAATATTAAATTCAAATAAAGCCGACCAAATTGAAATGGAAAAAAAGAAAATTTTAGTTATTGATGATATACCGGAAAACACATACGCACTTAAAGAAAGACTGCAGGATGCAGGTTATGATGTTAAAACATCTTACGACGGAAAGACCGGGATTGAGAAAGCGGTAACCGAAAAACCGGATTTAATAATTTGCGATATAATGATGCCTGATATTAACGGTTACCAGGTAATGAATATTCTTAAAGAGAACCCGAGAACTTCTGAAATTCCGTTTATTTTTCTTTCGGCAAAGTCCGGTATAAATGATATTAGAGCCGGAATGATTTTAGGCGCCGATGACTTTATTACAAAACCTTTTAACAGCCAGCAAATTCTAAAATCCATAAAAACTAGGTTAAAAAAGAAAGAACTTCAAGACAGAACTATAGAAAACCTAAAGAAAAGTATTTCATATTCATTGCCGCATGAGCTTCAAACTCCGCTTACGGCAATTTTGGGATTTACCGAATTTTTAATTCAAGAACATAAAGACCTGCCGCGGGAAGAAATTCTGGATATGGCAAGCAACATTAAAGACTCTGCCAACCGGCTTAATGATTTAATTCAGAATATCCTTTTTACCACTAAACTGGATTTTATCGCACGCGATTTTAATTTACTTGAAGAAATACGTAAGTCTTCAATTTTATTTAACGAAGAATTAACAAATAGTATTGCAGGCAAAATAGCTGCAAAATATAACAGGCAGGAAGATTTATCACTTAATATTCATCCCGCTTTAGTTAAGGTATCTAATGAGCATATAAATAAAATCTTAATTGAAATTGTAGATAATTCATTTAAATTTTCTAGAAACGGCGAAAAAGTTTTAATTAGCGGATTTGTTACAGGCAGTGAATATATAATCCAGGTTATAGACCACGGCATTGGAATGACGTCCGAACAAATAATGTACATGGGAGAATTTATTCAATTTGACAGGCTACTTTACGAAAGACAAGGAACCGGGCTCGGCTTATCTATTGTAAAAAAATTAGTAGAAATTTACGAAGGAAAAATTACATTAAACAGTATTCCGTGTAAGCAGACACTTGTAAGCATTAAACTGCCTGTAATTAAAGAAGCAATAAACTAATGCCGATTCCGTTTTTTCATTCCGCAAATTATTATTATTACATAATAAGTTTACAGCATTTTTTTTAACCACAAATTTTATAAATTAAAAAAATTTTAATTGAAACCGGGCGGTAAAAATATTTTTTTAACCGGAGCTTCAAGCGGAATTGGTTATGCGCTTGCAAAAAAAATTGCAGGTGAAAAATGCAGTATAGCGCTTGCTGCAAGGCGCAAAGATATTCTGGATAATTTAGCCGACAAACTAAAGGATACCGGCAGCAAAATTATAACCTTTTCCTGCGATGTAACCGATAAGGAAAATGTAAGAAATACCATAAATGAAATAGAAAGTACTTTAGGCAGCATTGATCTTGCAATTTTAAATTCAGGGGCAAGCAGCAGGTCACCGGCAGATAATTTTAATTCTAACGATGCAAAAAAAATATTTGATGTAAACGTAATTGGCCTTGTTAATTGTATTGAATGTTTACTACCTTATTTTACTAAAAGGAAGAGAGGAATAATTGCCGCAGTATCCAGCCTTGCGGATGGAAGGGGTTTTCCCAAAAGCGGTCTTTACTGCGGCAGTAAAGCTGCTGCAACTTTAATACTTGAAAGTTTAAGAATCGAATTACGGAAATACAATATAAAAGTATTAACTATTAAACCGGGTTTTGTTAAAACTCCGATGACGGCAAAGAACGATTTTAAAATGCCCTTTCTTATGGATGTTGATAAAGCTGCCGAAATTATAATCAAAGGTATTAAAAAAGAAAAGCGGATTATACAATTTCCGCTGCCCACAGCCGTCGGCGCAAAAATTTTAAGAATATTGCCGGACAGAATTTTTGATTTTATTGCTGAAAGAACTCAATAAATCCTTTTGATTGTTAAGATTTTTCGATACCTTTGCCTGTAATGAAAAATAAACGGGGAGTAAATTCTTTATGAAGAAGTTTATTCTGTTATTTTTCCTTTTTCCTGTTTTTACAATTTATCCTCAATCCTATACATCACTTACATTAAGTGAAGTTATGTTCAACCCTGAATCCGGTGATAACGAATTCATCGAGATATACAATATAAGCTCCGACAGCAGCATCGATCTTAAAGCTATAAAAATTAAATACGCCGGTTCAAAGCCGGATGTAATAAGTGATTCTTTACAAAATACAATACTCCCGCCTTTATCATTCGCCGTAATTTTCCAGGGCAATTATGATTTGAAAAATGGGATCTACAATTCAATCGTTCCTCCTTCTGCGGTTGTCTTAAAAATTTCGGATAATTCATTCGGTACTTCGGGCATGGCAAACTCATCCGACCGGGAGATTTCTCTTCTAAGCCCCACAGACGATACACTGGAGACTTATATTTATTCTGCAAACAACAGCAAAGGATATTCGGATGAAAAAATAATTCTGAACAAAGATAACTCAAACTCCAACTGGGGAAACTCTGTAAGTTTTAACGGAACACCGGGCTTTAAAAATTCATTAACTCCTTTTGAATTTGATCTTGAGCTAAGCCGAATTAATTTATCCCCGCTGTTACCAAGGATTGGAGATAATGTTACCATTAATGCCGTTGTAAAAAATACGGGAATAAAGACAGCAAATAATTTTTCAATAGGCTTTTATAATGATTCCAATATGGATTCTCTCTGTGAAGCTTATGAAATAATTAAAGAAGAATCTTTTGCGGAAATAGGGCCCGGCGATTCAATTTCCGCTACCGTTATATTAAGTTCAATTGAAGCGGGCACATATAATATTATTGCAAAAATAAATTATACTGATGATGAAAATAATACAAATAATATTTTATTCACGATTTTTGAAATTAAACCTCCGGCTGCAAATTATAACGATATAGTAATTAATGAAATAATGTATGCCCCTTACTCCGGCGAACCTGAATGGGTTGAGTTGTTTAATCAAACCAACAATTCAATTAATATTATAAACTGGAGAATTTTTGATAATACAAGTTCGACCTTAATAACAAAAAATAATATTGTAATAAAGCCCAATTCGTTTTTTATTATCTCTAAAGATTCTTCGATAAAAGATTATTATAATTTTGATGTACCTTTTGTTGCCGTAAATTTGCCTTCTTTAA
>JBJKSH010000245.1:0-19343 GCA_046704255.1 Ignavibacteriaceae bacterium
CTGATATGATGGTAAAGAAGGCGTAATTTTTCCCGACCAGTTATATGAAACTGTAATTGAAAAATTTCCTTTACTGTCTGAAACTGTTGTTTTAGTCTTTGAAGAATCCACCCATGTTAGTGTAACACCTGCAATGCCCGTATTGCCGTATATAGTTTCCGGTCCATGCTGCCATGAAAGAAACGGGTAGCCGTTATTGTACTTGACGGTCGGATCAATATTCCAGTAGTCATTAGTGCCGTTTTTTGTTTCAGCTTCAAAGTCCCAGCCACGGGATGTGAAGGTTGATTCAATTTTCAAGCTGTCATCCGGCTCACCTATACCGCCGCTGCTAGTTGATTGAACTGATGAAGTTTTGTCCCAAAATGAATTATTAACTAATCCTTTATTTAATCCAATAAATCCACCGTAATTATTTGACCCTCCTGCTACCAAACCAGTGGAATAACAATTATTAATAATTGACTGATTTGAGGTGATTCCAATAAAGCCACCTAGTTGATTAGGCGTAATATTTGACCCAGTTACCTTACACATAGAATAGCTATTATTTATTATACCGGCATTAGACCCAACCAATCCTCCTACACTATAGTTTGCATTTATTACTCCTGTTGAATAACAATTGTTTATAATACTGTAATCCCCATTTTGACCTGCTAGTGGCCCAATTATTCCCTTGGAACTTGACATATTTACATTCACCAATCCCAAATTCTGAATAATGGAGTGGCTTGTATTACCAAAAAGACCTTGATATAATGCAGATCTATTAATATATAATCCGCTTATTGAATGATTATTCCCGTCATACGTACCTTTAAATGGAATTGAACTATTCCCGATAGGAGTAAAACCATGATTGCTGTCCCACGTGTTAGAAGTAATAGCATTAATATTTGCTGTTTGAATAAAATAATCTCCCCATACACTAGATGTTTGTGTAAGCCAGTAAAGATTATTCAGAGTCGCTATTTGATAAGGATTACCCACGCTGCCATTGCCTGCTGTGGGTGGAGTAGAGGTTTGTGCATTTAATATACAAGAAAAATAAAATAATAAGATAAAAAGTATCAATTGTATTTTCATCAGCATATCCGTTTTTTATTATATCTTTTGTACTTTTGTTATAAACCGGCATGCGGACAAACTATAACCCTATACAGCATCATTTGCAGGAAGCAAATGCAGGCAAAATAAATCTCAAATCTATCCTTTACAACAAGAAAAGGATTGAGAAATTATAAAAATGTGAATAGGGACTATAAAAGCTTCAATTAATAAACCTAAACAGTTTTTAATATGCCGTATACAATCATTACCGGTTCATAAAATTATATTTATTTTAAGATGGCTTATCCGCTGCCGATAAAAAATTTTAGTAGTTTAAACAAATAGGGTCGGAATTATTAAATGAAATGACATCTTCTAATTATCGTATCGAAAATAAAAATAATCTTTATATTAAAAAACCACAAATGATTGTGTTGCAGGTCAAGTGAGCACCTGCATGACAAAGGAATTCTTTTTTAGATTGCCGATACCGGATTTGATTTACTCAGTCAATTCGTAAAGTCGATAAATTAATTTCGATTCCGGTAGAGAACAGAATCAAGTTTAGAATTAATTTTAATTTCAAGTTTGAAGAGTAGGATTAACCGAAAGAATTACTATTTTTTTTCTTAAAAAGTTTTAGTGGTAATATTAAATATTTTCAATAAAAGCATATTTATAATTCCGGCTTCCATAAATGTTTTTCCAGATTAACAAATCCTTCATTTGTAAATTCAACTCCCTCGGAACGAAGTAAGTCTTCCATAATATCGGGGTCGCCGAAATGCAATTTACCGGTAAGCGC
Organism: Ignavibacteriaceae bacterium; assembly: GCA_046704255.1. Classification (GTDB taxonomy): domain Bacteria; phylum Bacteroidota; class Ignavibacteria; order Ignavibacteriales; family Ignavibacteriaceae; genus FEN-1297. Next base: position 1,859 of record JBJKSH010000245.1, read on the forward strand.
ACCAAACCTGTTAACAACTCTATGGCAAGGAAGTCCTGATTCTTTAGCTCCATTTAATGCCCAGCCGACTGTTCTGGCAGCCGAACGAGTTCCGCATGCTTCGGCAACATGGCCGTATGTTGTAACTTTTCCGTAAGGAATTTTTGCCACAACTTTATATACACGGTCAAAAAAATCCTGCCTGCTTTTATTGTTTGCGGTTTTCCTCGTCTTTTTCTTATTCTTGCTCTTAATCTTATTCTTAATCTTATTCTTAATCTTACTCATGTCGGTATGTTTACATTTGAACTTTAGCGCATTTCCAGTATAGGAAGTTACAAGTTTTACACTTACCTTATCGATATACTAAGAACTTCTTCAATTTAAACTTACACTTAAACTTCCTTAGTTTTGGCTGTACTTTAACAGGAACGCTTTAATGAATTTATTTATGTCGCCATCCATTACTGCCTGTACATCTGAGGTTTCTTCTTCCGTTCTATGATCCTTTACCATATTGTAGGGGTGAAAAACATAAGACCTTATCTGGCTGCCCCATTCTATTTTCATCTTAGTTTTTTCAACTTCGTCGAGCTCGGCTTCCTGCTTTTCTTTTTCAATTTGATATAGCTTAGATTTAAGCAGCTTCATCGCACTCATCCTGTTCTGCAGTTGCGACCTTTCACTCTGGCATGCAGCAACTACTCCGGTAGGAATATGAGTTACCCTAACAGCGGTTTCAACCTTATTAACATTCTGTCCGCCTTTTCCCCCGGATCGATAAGTATCAATTCTTAAATCTGCGGGATTTATTTCAATCTCAATTGTATCGTCAACTTCAGGAATTACAAAAACAGAGGCGAATGAGGTATGTCTTCTTTTGTTGGAGTCAAAGGGGGAAATTCTTACAAGTCTGTGTACACCGTTTTCTGCTTTCAAATACCCATAAGCAAACTCACCCTGAACTTCAATGGTTACACTTTTAATACCTGCACCGTCGCCTTCAAGAATATCTACCATTGTCATTTTATAATCATTCTGCTCACCCCATCTTAAATACATTCGCATAAGCATCTCGGCCCAGTCCTGTGCTTCGGTTCCGCCAGCACCGGAATGTATTGTAAGAATGCAGTTTTTAGAATCATCCTTGCCGCTTAACATATTTTTAAACTCCGCATTCTCTAATGCTTTTCTCAACGATTCAAGTTCGTTATGGATATCGCCGGTAAATGATTCATCATTTTCAATTTGAGCGAGTTGAATAAATTCTTCAACGTTGGTTTCTTTTTTCCCCACCTCATTCCATAATTCAACCCATGCTTGAAGAGTTTTTATTTCCTGGAGTACCTTTTGTGCTTCTAATTGATCATTCCAGAAAGAAGGCTCGGTGGACTTATGCTGCAGGTCTTTTATCTTTGCTTCTTTATTATCAACGTCAAAGATAGCCTCTTAATTTATGAATTCTTTCTTTATAAGACTTTAATTCTTTTATTTCTTCTTCGTACATTTTCTCTGCCTTTAAATAACTTGAATTTAAAAATACTGATTTTATTCTTTAAATTATTTGGTAATTACTTTAAAAAGGAATAATTGAGTTTAGTAAAAATGGAGTTCATCATTATAAGCTAAAAACAGATTTGGAAATTTTTAAACAACATTCCATAACTCCAATACTCCGCAACTCCTTTTATTACTTCACTACAATTTTAAATTTCTATTTCCATTCTTAACAATGCAGCAGCAAGAGTTTTCCCCTGCGCATCAAGCTTTAAGGATACGGTACCTCCTCCTCCGAGGGTATTATGAAGTAAAAAATTCAGGGCTCTTAAGTTCGGAAGTTCATATCTTTCAACTTCACCTAAACAAATTCCTTCAAAATGTTTTTTAACTCTTGCAGGGGTTAAATGTTTTTTTATAATTTCATATCCTTTATCATCATACGCAATAATACCAATGTTGGCGGCATCTCCCTAATCGCCGCTTCTGCCGTGTGCAATATCTTTTAATTTAATTTTCATTGTTTCAATTCCAATATTTTTACAACAGGTTCAACCAGGGTTTTGGGAATTAATGCAGGCCAGTATGCAATTACTTCACTTGGTTTTGGCCTGCCGCCTGCAAATCCCGTTACACCGGGCGGGCCGGTAAGTATTAAAGGAGCTATTTCCTTTGCGAATCTTCGTATAGTTGAAATATCTTTTGACCGGACTGCAAACCTCAACATAATTTCGTTAATCTTGTCTTCGTCAATTTTTTCCGAAAGAGGTCCGTGAGTTGCATTGTAACCGACAAATTCAGTTTTAATTTCATCAAATTTAAGTCCGATATTTTCCAATCTTTTTCTTAAAATTTTATCGGCAGCTTTGGCTTTAGTTAAAGCATCCGGCCAGCAGTAAGTTAAAGTGCCTGCTGCGGAATAGCCGTCGGCATACGAACAGGAAACTTTATAAAATTCGGTAGCAGGTTTTCCTTTAACATTAAATACACGAACTTTATCGTTTCCAAGGTCTTCAAGTTTAATGGATGAAAAGTCCGCTACACAGTCAGGAGTAATATATTCGGCAGGATTTGCTATTTCATAAACCAATTGTTCGGCAACAGTTTCAAAAGATACCCTGCCGCCCGTTCCCTTGTGTTTTGTTATAATTACTTCACCGTTAGGATATGCTTCGGCAATCGGAAAGCCAATGTCGGCCATATCGTTAATCGATTCCCAATCGCCTAAAAAGTTTCCGCCGGAAGACTGCGCCCCGCATTCCAGTATATGCCCTGCAACGGTGCCGGCAGCCATTAAATTAAAATTGGTTTTCGGCCACCCGAATTCGTAAATCATCGGAGCTAAAGTAAGCCCGGTGTCCGTAGTTCTTCCTGTAATAACAATATCGGCTCCCTTTTGCAAAGCCTCTACAATAGGGAATGCACCGAAGTAAACATTTGCACTTAAAATTTTATCCTTATATGGGACTAAAGGTTCGCCGGTTTCCATATTATTCAATTCACAGCCGGCATTATTTATTTCATTAATTCTCTCAAGAATATCGTCGCCAAGTACCACGGCAATTTTTAATTTTTCAATGTTCAATTTTACTGCACCATCAAGAATTGCATAAGCGCAGCCAATCGGGTTAACGCCGCCGCCGTTGGTTATTATTTTAATTCCTTTTTCAATGCATATAGGAAGAATTCTTTTCATCAAATCAGGAATATCACCTGCGTAACCTAAATTAGGATTTCTTATTTTTTGCTTCTGCAGAATCGACATAGTTACTTCTGCCAGGTAATCCATTACAAGATAATCAACATTACCTTTTGTTACCTGGTTGTAAGGGGCGTCTATCAAATCTCCCCAAAAACCCTGTCCCGATGCTATACGAATTTTTTTCTTCAACTAATTCTCCGATAAATTCTTATATAAAGATAATAAATGTTTTTAAATTTCTTAGTGATATTCTTAAAGAAGGAGGAGTTTCTTTAAATTTATTTCATTTTTAGATATATTGAACGCTCAATTTAGGAAATATATGGCTCACTTAAATCTACTTTTTATTGGTGATATTGTCGGCAAGCCCGGTTTAACTCTTGTTCAAACATGGCTGCCGAGTTTAATTCAAAAATATAAAGCCGACCTTGTAATAGCCAACGGTGAAAATGCTTCCGATGGAAAGGGATGTACGGAAAAAGAAGGGAACTTACTTTTTGAACTTGGCGTACATGTTATTACGGGCGGAAATCATACATGGGATAAACATCAATCCCAGGATTATTTAAAAAAAGAACAGAGGGCTTTAAGGCCGCTTAACTATCCCAAAGGCACTTACGGCAACGGACATATAATAGTAGAGACTAAAAAGGGAAAAGTTGCCGTTATAAATATGCAGGGCAGAACTTTTATGGCTTCTATCGATTGCCCGTTCAGAACCTCCGATTGGATACTTGCAAAGTTAAAGAATGAAACTAATATGATATTTATGGATTTTCATGCGGAAGCTACCGCAGAAAAGCTTGCTTTGATTAGTTACCTTGACGGTAAGATAAGTGCTCTTGTGGGAACTCATACGCATATTCAAACTGCAGACGAAAGGATTTACCCGAACGGCAGCGGATATATTACGGATGTTGGAATGACCGGCCCTTACGAATCTGTAATAGGCATGAAGACTCAGGCAGCAATTAATAGATTCCTTTATCAGACTCCGCAAAAGTATGAAACTGCCGAAAACGACGTTCATCTCAGCGGTGTTTACTTTAAAATTGATACGGGAACAGGTAAAACTACAGAGATCGAAAGAATAATATTTCCGGACTTTATTACAAGGACGGAACAAAATAATGAATAATTTTCCTTTACCAAGAATAGATACCGATGTGCAATTAAGAAATCTTTTGCTGCCGTATTCAAGGCTTGGCAAAGGAGATGTCTGGGAAGATAAATTACATCAACATAAAGTAGGATGTCTGGATGCTGCCGATGAATCATCCGTACAAAAACTTTTAAGCGATAACAAAGCTGTTCTTGCAATTCACGATCCCCCTTATAATTTTGTTGCTTTTGAAGAACGGAATGTAAAAGAGTTTGTGGATTGGTGCCGGTTGTGGATAAAAAATTCATACGATTTTCTTGCGGACAATTCTTCATTGTATATCTGGCTTGGTGCGGACCAAAATAATAACTTTCAGCCTTTTGCGGATTTTGTTTTGATGATGAACGGGAGCGGTTTTAACTCCCGCAGTTTTATAACAATGAGGAACCAGCGCGGATACGGTACGCAGCAAAACTGGATGTCTATTCGGCAGGAACTTCTTTATTATATTAAAGGTAAGCCCGTTTTTAATATAGAAGCCGAATACACAGACATTCCAAAAATATTAAAGGGCTACTATAAAGTTGTTAACGGAAAAGAAACCGAAAACTTCGAACGCAGTAAATCGGAATTTATTAGAGCCGGTAACGTTTGGGTTGATATTCAACAGGTGTTTTACAGGATGGAAGAAAATATTAACGGCTGCTATGCTCAGAAACCTTTAAAAGCTATTGATAGAATTATTCTTTCCGGAAGCAGCAAGAATGATCTTGTAATTGATTTTTTTGCACATTCGGGTGCAACACTTCTTTCCTCGGAAATAAATGAGAGGAAATGTTTTACTATGGATATAGATCCGATTTATTGCGAAATTTCGATTAGAAGATTGGAACATTACAGAAATACGGGTAAGAAAGGCTGGCAGAATTCAAATCCGTTTGAAGAAGAAATAAGGAATGATGAAAAGTTAGGAGATTATCTTTCTTCAAAATATGGTTATGCAATTGAACAGCAAAATATAAATTTATTTAAAAGTTAGGATATAGTTCATCAAAGCTTTGAAAATTAAAAAGGAATATAAAACGAAATGATTTTGTTAGATGGGAAAAAAATAGCTTCGGAAATAAAAGAAGAATTAAGAATAGAAATTTCAAAATTAGCCGGAGAAGGAAAAAATATTCCGGGGCTGGTTGCAATATTGGCAGGAGAAAATCCCGCTTCTGAGATTTATGTAAAAAGTAAAGCTAAGGACTGCTCGGAAATAGGAATGAAAAGCAAGGTAGAAAAATTAAGTGAAAATATTTCCGAATCGGAATTGTTAGACTTGGTTAAAAAATATAATAATGACGATGACTATCACGGGATCTTGGTACAGCTTCCTCTTCCAAAACATATTTCGGAAGATAAAGTTATTGAAGCAATTTCACCCAAAAAAGATGTTGACGGTTTTCATCCGGTAAGTGTGGGAAACCTGGTAATCGGCAAAGAAACATTTGCTTCCTGTACACCTGCGGGAATTCAAGAACTGCTGGTAAGATATGATATAGAAACAAAAGGCAAACATGTAGTAGTTTTGGGCAGGAGCAATATTGTAGGTAAGCCTATTGCAAACATAATGCTTCAGAAAAAAGAAGGAGCAAATTCCGTTGTTACAGTTTGTCATTCTGCTGCAATAAATTTATCTGATTATACAAGGCAAGCAGATATATTAATTGCTGCTATTGGGCGCCCTCAGTTTGTTAAAGCCGGTATGGTAAAAGAGGGTGTTGTAGTTGTTGATGTCGGGATAAATCGTATTGAAGATAAGAATACAAAAAAGGGCTACAGGATTGTAGGCGATGTGGATTTTGAAGGTGTAAGTACTAAAGCATCTTATATTACACCAGTTCCCGGCGGAGTAGGCTTAATGACCCGCGCAATGCTTCTTAAAAATACCTTTAAAGCATATTTAAATTACGGGAAGTAAAATGAATAAGACGTTACCAGAGAAGGAAATATCCCGGGAGTTTTTAGAAAAAACATTGCACGATTTTTATTGTAAAGACGAATCGTGCAAAGGCTGGGAAACAAATGTAGTAACACAGCCGAAAGCTGTTGATCATATTGTGGGTGCAGGTGCGGAAAGAATAGCTGCCGGTTTAGGCGTAGGTGAAGCTTTGTCCGATAAAGGACTTGCAAAAAAAATTGATCATACTCTGCTTAAACCGGAAGCAACACCTGAAAATATTAAATCGTTATGTGAAGAAGCCAAAAGGTTTGACTTTGCTTCTGTTTGTGTTAATCCATGTCATGTTTCCTTATGCCACAGCTTATTAAAAAATACGGATGTAAAAGTTTGTACTGTAATAGGATTTCCGTTGGGAGCGAACACTACAGAGACAAAAAGATTTGAAGCTGAACAATCTATTAAAAACGGTGCCCGGGAAATTGATATGGTCATAAATATCGGCCAGCTTAAAAGCGGTAATTATAATTTTGTTTTTAATGATATTAACCAGGTAGTACTGGCGGCTAAAAAATACGGTGCGGTTTGTAAGGTAATTTTAGAAACTGCATTATTAACGGATGAGGAAAAAGTAAAAGCTTGCTTAATTTGTAAAGATGCAGGTGCGGATTTTGTAAAAACGTCTACAGGATTTAGTAAAGGCGGAGCTACTGCCGGTGATGTTGCGTTAATGAGGTATGTAGTTGGTAGTGCTGTGGGCGTTAAAGCTGCAGGCGGAATCAGATCCCGCGAAGATGCGGATGCAATGATTGCAAGCGGTGCAGACAGAATCGGCGCAAGCGCAAGCGTTAAAATTCTGCTCGGCGGTAAAAGTTAGAATAACCAAATGTAAACCTTTCCCCCGGGAATAAGTTAGAGTTGGGCTTTATGATTTTGGATATTATTATTACAAATTCGGATGACGGATGTACGGCCGAGATTCCCACTTTAAAAGGCTGCGAATGCTGGGCACATGATGAGGATACTGCAATGAACAAAATTCTGGAACTTGCTTCATTTTATCTGAAAACAGATAAGAAGGATTTTAAAATTGACAGAGCAAGGAAAAATAAAAACAGGATTATTTATAAATTAGTTTTTAATAAAAGTAATTAGTGAGAGCCTTTAAAACAGATAAAAGATTACAAAAAATAATTTCGGTTATACGTGCGCGTCAGAAATCGTTACGCATTGTTCTGGAAAATATTCACGATCCGCATAATGTTAGCGCAATATTCAGAACTTGCGATGCGGTTGGAATTACAAAAATAAATTTGGTATACAGCATAGAAAAATTTCCCAGGATAGGTAAAAAATCTTCGGCATCGGCTTTCAAATGGATTGAAAAAGGAAATTATAAAGACATCAAATCTTGCTTTGGTGATTTGCATAAAGAAGGATTTGAAATATACGCATCATCAATCAGCAATGATGCAGTATCTTTATATGAACTGGACCTGGTTAAAAAAATTGCAATAGTTTTCGGAAACGAACACCGCGGTGTTTCGGAAGAAGCAGCTGATTTATCGGATAAAAAATTCATTATACCAATGGTTGGAATGGTTCAAAGTTTGAATGTATCGGTTGCCGCTTCCGTAATTTTATATGAAGCTTTTCGCCAGCGAATGCAGAAGGGTATGTATGCAAATAGTGAATATTCGGAAGGTGAGTTAAACAGACTAATTGATGAGTGGTGCACAAAATAAATTAAATTGTATTCCTAGGTAAGTATTTTGAAGTTGCGGATTGTTGGAGTAATGGAATGGAATTATCAACCTTATTTACAAAGGATTAATATTGATTCAGGATTTTAATAAAGTTGAAAAAGTTAACGGAACTCTTGAACTACCCGGAGACAAATCGATCTCTCACAGAGTTGTAATGTTTTCCGCCCTTGCGAAAGGTACATCCAAAATTTATAACTTATCCGACGGTGAAGATGTTCGATCGACAAAAAATAGTTTTGTCAAACTCGGCGCTGAAATAATAGTACAAAAAAATCATTTGGAAATAACAGGCAAGGGATTTAAAGGGTTTACAAAACCTGCCGCACCTCTTGATATGGGAAACTCCGGAACTACCACGAGATTACTTAGCGGTATACTTGCAGCTCAGGAATTTCCTTCGGTTTTAACCGGTGATCAATCCTTAACAAAAAGGCCGATGAAAAGAATTATTACTCCCCTTTCAATGATGGGCGCAAAAATTGAAGCTTCGGGAAATTCTACGCTGCCGTTAAAAATTTATCCGGTAGAAAATTTAACCCCGATTAGTTATGAATTACCTGTTGCCAGCGCACAAGTTAAAAGCGCCGTACTACTTGCCGGCCTGCATTGTGAAGGAACTACTTCCGTAATAGAAAAAATCCCCACCAGGAATCATACTGAAAAAATGCTCGGGCTGAAAACCAAAACAAAAGATTCCGGCAATATAATCTTTGCATCCAAATATGATTACCCCGAACCTAAAGAATACCTGGTACCTGCGGATATTTCTACTGCTTCATTTTTTATAATATTAACTTTGTTATTAAAAAATTCTTCTTTAAAGATAAACGAAGTTTCTTTAAATGAATCCCGAACCGGAGTAATTGATGTACTCACTAAAATGGGAGCAAACATTGAAATTGAAAACAAAAGAACTATCGCAGGAGAGGATTTAGGCGATTTAATAGTTTCTTCAAGTAATTTAAAAAATATAAAAATACAGGGAGATATAATTCCTAATATTATAGACGAAATACCGGTTTTATCTATAGCCGGTATTTTTGCCGAAGGTACTTTTGAAATTAAAAATGCTGCCGAATTAAGAGCCAAGGAAACAGACCGGATAAGCGCTATTTGTTCTAATTTAAAATCGATGGGATTAATGGTTGATGAATACCCGGACGGATTTTCCGTTTCAGGCAATATAAATAAAAAAGATTTTCTTTTTGAAAGTTACGGAGACCATAGAATTGCCATGGCGTTCGGAATTTTATCTATGCTATTGAAAGAGGGCGGAAAAGTTAATAACTTTGAATGCGTAAGCATTTCTAATCCGAATTTTATTTCCCAAATAAATAATATAATCAGGTAAAATATGGCTGAAGTAAATCTTAAGAATGTAAGTAAAGTTTACGATGGGGGTAATGTTGCGGTTAAAGATGTAACCATAAATATAAACGACCGCGAATTTGTTGTACTTGTCGGCCCTTCCGGCTGCGGTAAATCCACTACACTAAGAATGATTGCCGGGCTCGAAGAAGTATCCGGTGGAGAAATTTATATTGACGGAAAAATGGTTAATGATGTTTCTCCAAAGGATAGGGATATTGCGATGGTTTTTCAAAACTATGCTTTATATCCTCACATGACGGTTTACGAAAATATGGCATTCGGATTAAAACTTAGAAAGTATGATAAAAATGAAATTAAAAAAAGAGTAACGGAAGCCGCAAAAATTTTAGAGCTTGAAGATTATTTGAATAGAAAGCCGAAAGCATTATCCGGCGGTCAAAGGCAGCGTGTTGCAGTTGGAAGGGCAATAGTTAGAAAGCCCAAAGTTTTTCTTTTTGACGAACCTTTAAGTAATCTTGATGCAAAACTACGCGTTCAAATGAGAACTCAAATTTCAAAGCTTCACCAGAATTTAAATGCTACAATGATTTACGTTACGCATGATCAAACCGAAGCGATGACCATGGGCGACAAAATTGTAATCCTAAAAGATGGTAATGTTCACCAGATTGATACTCCGCTCAATTTATACAATAATCCTGTTAACAAATTTGTTGCCGGTTTTATCGGCAGCCCTTCAATGAATTTTCTTGACGGGAGAATAAAAAACGGAAACGGGCTCGTATTTATAAGTAAAGACAATGGGCTAACCCTTAAACTTAATTCTTCTTATAATGACAAACTAAAATCCTATGTGAATAAAAATATAATTGTTGGTATTCGTCCCGAAGACATTTATGATGAAGTTACCTTAAAAGATATGCCGGGTTATGAAAATGCAGAAGTTAACCTGGATGTTGTAGAACCAATGGGCAATGAAATTTTTCTGTATTTTTATATTGACGGTACACAGTTTGTTGCACGAGTTCCGTCTAAAGAAGTGCCGCGCTCAGGCCAGCAAAAGAAAATATTGATAGATACATCCAAACTTCAGTTTTTTGATTCCGAAACAGAAGCAGCGATAAAATGACAGTAAAACATTGAAGATTGTATTTACTTCCTTCAATGGTACCTTGCTTTTGTTACTTTCGGGATTAAAAGAATGGACCGAAGGCTTTTCTTATAACACAATCACCTGATGTTCAAATTTATTTATTGCAACTTCATCGTATATCTGCTTTAAAAAATTCAAGCCGTATTTATTTGCAAAGTAAATAAAATTTATTTCTCTTTCCTGCAATTCAGCATCTGGATACACCACGCTGCATACTTTATCCACCTGTCTTAAAGTGGTCTCGTGTTTCCTTTTTTGGGCTTCTATCGCTTTTTCTTTTAACACTTCAAGATCGTGGAAAATTTTCTGTTTGTATTTTGTTCCGGAATCACTAATTGTTTTATCAAACTCAAATAACTTTTCCTTTAGCCGATCGAAAGCAGCTTCAATTTGATTAAAAGAATCTGCAAATATTTCATCAACCGAAGTTTTGGAAATTGCATCAATAATCTTTTGTTTAACTTTTTCCTGATCGATAAAAAGTTCCGTTAAATTTATTTCATATTTTTCTATTATTGAATTGATATTTTTTTCTATAATTGTAACGGAAGACCTTGGATAAATAATCGGAGCCGGTACATTGTAAAAATCATAAAGCGGCATAACCTGGGCAAAGTAAGAAATTTCACTCGGCCCGCCGACATAAAACGCAGTGGGGATAATATAATCCTGGCAGACAGGCCTTAACAGCACGTTGGGACTGAAGCTTTCCGGCTCATTATCAAGCGTATTCATTAAATCTTCATAGGTAAACTTTTTCCTTTTCCTTTTCAACCGGAATTCATTCTCAACAGGTTCAATTAAAAATCTTCCACCTTCATAATTATAAAAAAGATTTACCGGCTGAACTTTAACCTGCGCATGATAAACTTCTTCCAGCTTTGCCGAAATATTAACCAGCTTTTCCGTATGCATTCTAAAATTAGTAATTTCATTCTTAAAGACCGGCTTTAGCATTTCTTTAAATTCTTTATCCTGAGGATCCAGCAGCAGCAAACCGTATTCATCAAACAGACGAAAAAGTAAATCTCTAAATGACTGCTTAAATGTTTTTCCTTTGCTGTAAAATGATTTAATTTCATCAAGTAAATTTTGAGAATATTCTGTCTTTCTTAAGCTGCTTTCAAAGGTGGTAAAAAACGGATCCAGGGAATCATCCAAAATCATTTTTCCCACACTTCCCCTATTTTCATCGTCGGTTAATTCTTCTCCGTAAGGAATCTTTACAACATCGTTATTAGAATTTATTACAAAAGTTTCTCTTATTTCATTAAAATCATGGTCATCACCTTCCATCCAGAATATGGGGACAAACGAGTAGTTATCATATCTTTCCGAAAGAAACGCACTTAGTTTTATTGCCGTAATAATTTTATAAATTGTGTAGAGGGGTCCGCCCAAAATTCCAAGCTGCTGACCTGTAACAACTGCAAGTGTGTTTTTATTTTTAATAAGATTTAAATTCTTCCCGGTTTTTAAAGAAGGATTTGAATTACCGTATTGTTTTAACAATATTGAAGATAGTTTTTCTCTAACGTCCGAATGGGATTCGGCAACATTTTTGAAAACAGTTAAATACTCTTCCTTATTTCTAAAATTTGTTTTATAAAAATCTTTTACATTTTCGAATTCGTACAAATAATCGAGGAACAAATTATGGTTTCCCGGAATATCACTAAAGTTAATATACATTGCCTCTCCACTTGTTTTGAATTATATAGTTAAAAGTAAATAAAAAGAAAAATCGATGCCAATAATTTATTAAATTAAGTAGAATTACACGAAACTTTTTTAGGTAATATGAGTCACAGTTGATTATTATTTTTTAATTATGGAAACGAATTAAATCTAAAATCTTTAGTATTTTTATTAACCAAAAAGTAACCAGGGTTTTTATTGGATATAAATATTTTAAAATATATAACTTTTAAAAGAATTATAAATGCAAAAATAATAGTTCTTTCTTTTATAATATCAAGAATTATAAGAAAACCCGTAGTGTGGGGTATGCCGGTATCCTATTCCATTGAACCGACAAATCATTGCAATTTAAAGTGCCCTGAGTGCCCATCCGGACTTGGAGATTTAACCCGCCCGTTAGGCCTTCTTAAATTAAATGATTTTAAAAATTTAATAGATCAAATTTCAGGTACAGCTTTTTACATTCAGTTGTTTTTTCAGGGAGAACCCTTTATAAATAAAAACCTCCCCCAAATGATAAGTTATGCCCAAAGTAAAAACCTGTTTGTTTCGATAAGTACCAACGGACATTTTATTACGGAAAAGAATGTTGGTTATATTTTAAATAACGCACCGGATAAATTAATTTTTTCAATTGACGGCCTTGATGAAGTCACCTATCAAAATTATCGTATAGGCGGTACTTTTAAACAGGCTGATGAAGGACTAAAATTATTATTAAGAAAAAGAAAGGAATTAAAACGAAAAAAGCCGTTTGTCGAACTTCAATTTATTGTTATGAAACAGAATGAACACCAGGTAGACAAGCTTTTTAAATACGGCAAAGATTACGGAGTTGATAAAATTACTTTAAAGACAATGCAGGTTTCATCTTATGAGAATGCGATAAAGTTTCTGCCCGAAAATCCAAAATTCCGCCGGTATAATATTGAAGGTAAGAACATAAAAATTAAAAGTAAGTTAAAGAACCATTGTTTTGCTGTATGGAGAACCTCTGTTATTACCTGGGACGGTAAAGTAGTACCATGCTGCTTTGATAAGGATGCAAATTATACTTTGGGCATAGTAAACGGAAATTCATTTGATAAGGTTTGGAGATCGGAAGAATACATGAAATTCCGCAAAGGCATTCTTGAAAACAGAAAAGGTTTACCTATGTGTAACAACTGTACGGAGGGATTAAAAATTAATATAATGGAGATTGAAAGTTAGTGTAATTAAAACATGCTGGCGGAAAGGGAGAGATTCGAACTCTCGGTACCCGTTAAGGTACACACGCTCTCCAGGCGTGCCAGTTAAACCACTCCTGCACCTTTCCAAATTTAGAGCGTTAATATAAAAATTTCGACATACTTTAACAAAAGAAATTTATTTATAATGCAAAAAATTTGGCTGATAGACTAAGGTTAGGTAAATTTGTATTCAAATTTTATTAAGGTTTACTTTAAATTACTTTTAATAGATTGTTCCAGACGGCAGAATTATATTTTTTCCCTAAAAGCCGGAGAGATGCTAGAGTGGTTGAATAGGCTGGTCTCGAAAACCAGTGTAGGGTTTATCTCTACCCAGGGTTCGAATCCCTGTCTCTCCGCCAACCTTTACTATGCCTTTGACTGCAGGCTAACAACGTAATAATTATTTCTGTCGTTGGTAAATTGAGTAAGAAATATTTACCTTAATTTCCAGCCTTCTAATTTTACAATTCTTCTAATCTAATATTCATACAACAATTGGTAATATTAAATTTGTTTTTACAAAGGATTCTGACTTATACGTTTTGTATATATATAGCGTTTGTGATTTAGGATAACGTTTCAACTTTATAAACCTTTTGTCACAACAAGCCAAAATTTAATTATTATTTTATACGGGATAAAAAAGAATTACATTTTTAATTAACTAAACTTTAGCATAGCTATTTTTAATAATGAAAGCTTAACAGAGTTAATTTAAATTTATAAAGTCTTAATGCAGTATGGCATAACTGATGAAACTTTAACGTTGCCGGTTATGATTGTCGAATATTTTACGGGAGGTTTAAATGAAACTACTCAATATATTTAGCATTTTAACTTTAATATTAGTATTTGCTGATTTAATTTACCCGCAGACTTCTTATACTATACAAGCGTCTAATTTTAAATTTAATCCGTCATCCGTAACTATATTCCAGGGTGACACAGTAAATTGGGTTTGGGTAGAAGGAACGCATACAACTACATCGAATAACACTACTGGTGCCGGTGTTTGGAACTCCCCACTCGATCAGAGCCATACTTCCTTTAGCCGGGTATTTAATCATACAGGTGTTTTCTCTTATTATTGTGTGTATCACCGCAGTATAGGTATGGTAGGCACAATTACAGTTGAATCCCCTGCTTCTGTAAAATTAAATAACCCTATTGCAGATAGTTACAACCTTGAACAGAATTATCCTAATCCTTTTAACCCAACTACGGAAATTAATTATTCTTTACCTAAATCTTCTTTTGTGAATATTAGTGTATATAATTTACTTGGTGATAAAGTAAGTACATTAATTAACCGGAAACAAAGCGCGGGAAAATATTCTGTGGAATTTAATGCAGGCAACTTGCCCAGCGGAGTTTATTTTTACAGCATTCAAGCAGGAAACTTTTCAGACACAAAGAAGCTTGTATTATTAAAATAAATAAAATTATTTACCCTATAAAAAAAATTTTCATGTAGAATCCCTAATAATTAAATCCGCATTTAGTATTATGGTTTTAGGTTCAATTATTTTTTTATCTGCTTCGATCGTTTCAATAAGTATTTCAGCAGCCTTTTTACCCATCTCAAACGACGGCTGGTTTACAGCGGTTATAGGCGGATCAACAAGCGTCATTATTTTATTATTGGAAAAACCTACAATTCCAATCTCATCGGGAATTTTTATATTTGCTTCTCTAATTCTTTGATAAGCCCCGATAGCCACACTGGCATTTACTGCAAAAATTGCATCCGGTATTTTTTTATTTTTTAACAAATTATTCATCTCATTATACCCGTCTGTTTCGTCAAGTCCGCCGAACTGAATTAACTCCTTATCTATAGAAAGCCCTCCGCTTTTTAATGCTTTTTTATAACCGTTAAATCTTTCCCTGCATATTTCCAGAATTTGCGGGCCGGCTAAATGAGCAATACGTTTATAGTTTTTATTTAATAGATGTGTTACAGCCATGCAGGCACTTTTTGCATTATCAATTATTACTTTGCTTGTTAATAAATTTTTACTTGCACGATCAAAAAAAACCAGCGGAGTTCCGTTATCAATTATTTTTTGAAAATGATCCGCATTCTTTGTATTCTGGGAAATGGAGGCAATAATTCCTGCAACTCTTTGCTGCATTAAAGTACCGGTATTTATAACTTCCCTTTCGTAATTTTCATTTGATTGGCAAACTAAAATTGTATACCCCGAATTGTAAGCAACTTCTTCTATTCCGCTGATGGCGGATGAAAAAAAATCGTGCTTTATTTCCGGAACTATTACTCCGATAATTTTAGACTTGTTGCTTTTTAAGCTTTGAGCTATCGGGTTTGGCTTGAAATTAAGTTTTTCCGCAACTTTTAAGATTTGTTTTTTAGTTGAATCTTTTATATCCGGATGATCACTTAACGCACGGGAAACAGTAGAGGGAGAAATCCCCAATTTTTTTGCTATGTCTATAATGGTAGTATGTTTCATTTAATATATTTTTTTAACAATCGTTACCGCAATCGTTTTTAACTTACAAACTTAAATTTATTTTGTCAAGGTGTTATTGTTATTAACAGTACGTAATCTTTAGAAAAGTGTTACCGTAAATAATTCCTTGTGCCTAAATAATTTCCCTGGAAGAATGTATAATGATTTGCCGCCTATTTAAAACCTAAAATATTGAATTACATAGTAATGACTATTATGATTTAACCTCATAACAAACAAATTTTATTATTATTGCAATCATTGAAGATCAGTAAGTATATTCTTATGTTAAAAATATTAAAAAAGTTCAAAGCCGTTTTGAAGCAACAAATTATTTAACGAATTTATTTTTAAGTTTTAGAGAAGCGGCATCCCGAAAAATTCTTAATAGTGTATTCATTCAAAAATATTCGATTGGAAATCGGATAATAAAAAATTCCCTATTCAATTCCCTACTTTAACCCAAAAAGCAATTTAAATTATTGGAGCATATAAAAACAATAAAGCTTGAAAAACGAACCTTTTCAAGCTTTATTAGCTGCCCCGTCAGGGTTCGAACCTGAACTTTTCTGATCCAGAGTCATCGGGATTCTTTGATTTCTCGTTCATTTTCAATGTAATTTGGAAAAGTACATATAGAATACATACACTACATACAAGGAGTAATAACCATGTATGTAGCAAAAATTCCAAGATCGAGCTTTTACCAAATAGTCTATTTCGTTGGCGGTAAAAGGACAACCAGGTCAACAAAAAAAAGAACCCTTGAAGAAGCAGAGCAAGAGTTACAAAAATTTCAGAATTCTTTATCGTCAACAGATAAAGTAATTCAAATCGATAACGGTTCCAAAAATAAATTATCCCTCAAAGATTTCCAAACGGAATACGTTGAATATATTAGCCCAATTAAATCGAAGAAATATTTAGTATCAATTAACCTTTCTTTCAGTCAATTTATTTCCTTTTGCGGCAATAAAAATATTGAAGATATTACAACACTTACAATTGATAAATTTATCACTTCCACTTTTGGAAGAACCCAGCGCGGAGCCCATCAATATTACCGCACTCTAAAAGCTGCTTTTAATAAAGCTCTGCAGTGGAATTATATTACTGTAAATCCATTTACAAAAGTAAAATTTCCAAAACTTTCTAAATCATATCCTACTTTTATTACCGAAGATGATTTGTTTATGATTGTTTCTAATACTCCCTATCAATACTTAAAAGATATTTTCATTACTGCTTTTTATACAGGCTTACGACTTGGCGAAATAATAAATATGAAATGGTCCTGGATTGACTTTTCTCAAAATCAGATTGTTGTGCAATGTTCTAATGAATTCCAAACTAAGAGTAAAAAAGAAAGAGTTGTTCCCATGGCTAATAAAGTCCATTTAATCTTATCAACTCGTTTTCATTCTAATCTTCATGGTCCGGATGAATTTGTTTTTTACCATTTCAAGTATCGAAAGCTTCATCAAGAAACTATAAGCAAGCAATTTAAAGATGTTGTACGGAAACTTAATCTAGATGATAAAATACATTTTCACACTTTACGTCATTCATTCGCTTCAATATTGGTTCAGCGTGGTGTGT
>JBJKSH010000246.1:0-4779 GCA_046704255.1 Ignavibacteriaceae bacterium
AACTAATCTGCTCAACCTTAACTCTTATAACTCCTCTTCTTATCATTCCGAGAGAAAGAGCAGCAGCTTTTGATAGGTCCAGTTGTCTTCCGCTTATATAAGGTCCTCGGTCATTAATTCTTACAACCACAGACTTGTTATTTCGGGGGTTTACTATTTTAAGTAAAGTACCGAATCTAAGTGTTTTACTGGCAGCAGTGTATGCCATTTCGTTAAAGACTTCACCGTTTGCAGTCAGCTTGCCGTGGAAACGTGGTCCGTACCAGGAAGCTATCATATTTCCTTTATCAATGTAATTTACGATTGATTTGTTTGCTATACTTTCATCATTATTAACAGAAGTTGTTTCTGCATTATTTACCGGTTCAATTGTGTTGTTAGCTTCACTTGTAACTAATGTAAATCCAACCAGTAAAATCATGATCGAAATTATTGATACTTTTGTTAATGATTTCAAACATACCTCTTATTTTATTTAATAATTATTTAACATTACAAAGTTAGACCCGCAAAAAAGTAAATTCAATCTAAGAAGGCATATTGAAAAGGGCTAAAAAGATTTACAATTATCCGACTAATTTCGTATCCGGGTCGGATTTTCAATTCATTTGTTGAACAGAGATATGTACTTATAATTTTAGAATAGTTAATTAAAATTAGGCTCTGCCGCCCGGCTTATTTCCCGGGTTTCACATCTCTTAGGAAGCGGAATTATTGTAAAGGCTCAAAATGACAGGGATATACCACTCCTTCCATATTTTATTTGCTGAAATGAATTATTTATGGCAAATTTACTTTGCCTGTAGAAATTAATTGAGGAGCAAAATTATTAAACAACATTAGTACTTAAAAAAATGATTAAAAGGAGGAACCATAATGGAAGACAACCAGAATCCTACGGCAGATGATAATAAGAAAGAAAAGAAGCACCGCAGCGATGCATCAAAGGGAAAATGTAACGGCCTTGGCGGTGGTGTTTACGGATTGGCATTTATTGGTGCTGCAATATATTTTATTTCACATGCCGCTACATTTTGGATGGGTGTGCTTGGATTTCTTAAGGCACTTGTATGGCCTGCAATTTTAGTTTACAATCTTCTTGAGTTTCTCAAGCTGTAAACTTTATATAAACAACGAAGTATGCCTTTCTATTACGCGGTTGTTGTTTACTGCAGCTGCAACTGCATTCCTTGTCCCTATAATTACCATTAACTTTTGCGCTCTTGTAACGGCAGTATAGAGCAAATTTCTTTGAAGCATAACATAGTGTGAAGTTGTTAATGGAAGTATGACACAGGGATATTCGCTGCCCTGGCTTTTATGCACCGTAATAGCGTACGCAAGCGTAATCTCATCAAGTTCATTTATATTATATAAAATATTTCTGCCGTTCATAAAAACCTGTAATGCCTTGGATTCCGGATCGCTTCCGGTTATAATCCCAAGGTCGCCGTTGAATATTTCTTTTTCGTAATTGTTTCTTAGCTGCATCACCTTATCACCGAGTTTATAAATTGAATCTCCGCGTTTTAAAATTATGCGTCTGTTATTCAGGCCATCCTGTAGTTCTTTATTCAAATTTATTGTCCCGAGTTCGCCCCGATGCATAGGAGTAATTACCTGTATATCGTTTACCGGATTAAAGCCGTATGTTTTCATTAGCCTTTCGCCGGTTAGCTCAAGAATTAATTCGGAAATTCTCCACTCATCATTTTCCTGAATAAAAAAGAAATCACCGCCTTTATTATTTTTTAACTCCGGGAATTCACCTCTATTTATCTGGTGCGCTGCAACAATTATTTTGCTTTTTTCGCTTTGCCTGAAAATTTTATTCAGTTTTATGACCGGTAAAATTTCGGAGTTGATCATATCGGAAAGTATGTTCCCGGGACCTACGGAGGGGAGTTGATTTGAATCTCCAACTAAAATAAGCGTTGTGTATTCACTTACGGCATTTAACAGGTGATACATTAACATAGTATCAATCATAGAAACTTCGTCAACTACCAACAAATCTGCTTCAAGTAAATTATCTTCATTAATATTAAAAACTTCCATGGTTGGATTATATTCCAAAAGCCGGTGAATTGTCCTGGCTTCACGCCCTATAACTTCAGCCATACGTTTTGCAGCCCTTCCGGTTGGAGCCGCAAGGAGAATTTTCTTATTCATTTTTTCGTAAAGTCGAATAATGCCTTTTAATGTTTCTGTTTTTCCTGTCCCGGGTCCGCCGGTTAAAATAAATATTTTATGTTCCAGAGAATTTCTTACGGCAGAAATTTGTTCTTCCGTGTAGTTCCCCGGTTTAATCCTCAGCAGTTTTAATTCGGAATCTTTCAAAAGATTAAAATGGCCGGCTACGCTTTTAATTCTTTTTTCAATATAACGCTCGGCATTATAAAGATAGTACAAGTAAACATTCCGCTCCTTTATTATAACCTGATTTTCTTCTTCAAGTTCGTTTAAAACGGGATCGGAAACCGTCATTTCGTGGTTAAGTATTTCGCTGCAGTTTTTTATAAGCTCTATTTCAGGCAGGTAAACATGCCCGCTGTGTGATGCTTCGTTAAGGACATAAATAATTCCTGCCTTTATCCTGCCTGGATGAGAATCGCCAAAGCCTAAACTCCTCCCTATCCTGTCGGCCATTTTAAAGCCTATTCCCCATACATCGTAAGTAAGCCTGTAAGGATTGTTCCTTACAATGCTTACGCTTTGGTCTCCGTATGTATTATATATCTTCATTGCATAAGCTGTGGAAATACCTAAAGACTGCAAAGCAATTATTACGTCTCTAACTTTTCTTTGTCCTGTCCAGCTTTTCTTAATAAGATTTATTTTCTTTTGCCCCAGGCCTTTTATTTCATTAAGCCTTTCAATATGATTATCGAGAATCTCTATGGTTCTTTCCCCAAACTTCTTAACGATTTGAATTGCCGTTCGCTCTCTAATTCCTTTTATTATGCCCGAACTCAAAAATTTAATTACTCCTTCAACAGTACTTGGCGGAAGAATTTTAAACGATTCAATTTTAAATTGCTTACCAAATTTCGGGTGGCTGGTCCATTCCCCGTTAAACTCAACGGTTTCACCTTTACTTAATTGAGGTAAGACACCCACCACAGTACAGCCGTTTTCCAGCCTAACTACAGAGAAGCCGTTTCCCTCATTAAAGAAAACATAAGAATCTATTATGCCTGTTAGAATTTCCATTTAAATGATTTTAATTTAGGAAAAATAAATATACAACTGCTTAAGAAAACAAACATCTTACTGGCAATAAATTTTTAATTCTGCCGAAGTTGCATTAGTAGATTTATATGTTAAATTTTTTAATTGTTAGACCTGACCACCCTGTGGAATTTATCACTTTGTTAAAAACTTAATATGGAATGGTGTTGACAATTCAAAAATAGAAACTTACATTATGGAAGCTACAAAAAGGAAAGTCTTACATTTGTATGTCATCAATATACTCATCTTGTTTTCTATAAAGAGCTATTTCGGAAGGAGGTAATACTTAAAAAACAAAGTTTAATTAATTTTTAATGATAATTAAAAAAGGAGGTCTATATATTCAAAAGAAGAAACCTTACTTAAAAACCTAAAAAAATAATTTATTATCCCTTTAATATTATCATTAGGAGGAGTTATGAGGTTAAGAGGTTCTCAAAAAAGGAACGACCGGCGAATCAAAGAAAAGCGGAAAGATACTTACCGCCTTGACAATGCATCACCCGAACCGTCTCTATGCAAAAACTGCGGAGCAATATATGTTAACGGACACTGGACATGGAAAGAAACGAATAATCATTTTTACCAAACAATTTGCCCCGCCTGCAAAAGGATGGAAGACAACTACCCGGCAGGATATATAGAGATTAAGGGAGAATTTTACAGCAGGCATAACGATGAAATTTCCAACTTAATTAAAAATACGGAGAAGCTTGAAAAGAATGAACGTCCCTTAGAGAGAATCATGTCGATTAGAAACGAAAGAGGCCGCACAATAGTTACAACTACCGGCATTCATATTGCGCGGCGGATTGGGGAAGCACTTAACAGATCTTACCAGGGTTTATTTTCGTTTCAATACGGCGACGGAGATAAAAGCATAAGAGTTCAATGGCAAAGATAATTAAAAGCTTAATGCTCGTTTAAGGGAGGTGATACTAAAGCCTCCCTTTTTTTGTATGAACTTAAACCAGCTTACACTTGAACCTGGACCCAAACTAGAACTTTCAAAATGTTGATTAAAAAGAAAAATTACTTTACCTTTTATAAAGCTTTAAAAACGAAAAGTGACAACATTTAAGAGAATAAGAATAAATGATTCCATCCGTTCACCTTTTTTAAAAACAAAAATGAAGATTATAAATGTTTTATTACGTCAAACCGGGTTTTATTATAAATTTATTTACCTTTTACTCTTCTTATTTCCTGCAGGAACATTTGCCATGAGCAAAATGAAAACTATTCAGAATAATACAACGAACAATACCAAATTACACATTGCATGCTTTCTTGCAAAAAACTTCCCGACTATCGATTCACCTGCAATAGATACCGTCATACTTAAACAGGTTCTTAATAATTTTTCAGTTAAATATTTATCTGATGTAAATGAAGTAAATAATTTATTGAACAGCCGGAACTTTAAAACTCTAATCCTACCATACGGCAGTGCATTCCCGGTTGATGCATGGCCTTCCATTTATAAATTTTTACATTCAGGCGGAAGTCTGGTTGTATTCGGGGGATACCCCTTTCATCAACCTG
>JBJKSH010000247.1:0-6557 GCA_046704255.1 Ignavibacteriaceae bacterium
TGAAATACCCGATAAAAATAACTAAAGCGTCCAGAAGATAATAGAAAATATAAAAGACGTAATTCTTTTCCCACATGGTTATAAGTTTTACGGGTATTATTATTGTCTTACCGTGGCGGAGAATTTCATAATTAACTTTTGAGCCCGGCTTAAAACGATCTTGAAAAGTAAGGAGACTTAAATCATCAACTTTCTCATTTTGTAATGAAAGTATTTTGTCTCCTGGCTTTAAGCCTGCTTTCTCCGATGGACCTCCTTTATCAATCTCGGTTATAACCATATTATCGTCCCAATCATTGCCGTCATAATTGGAATTCATATATCCGTTGATATAGAAATAACTTTCCAATATTACAAGGGCAGTAACAAAATAATATTTTTTGGGAATTCTTTTCAGCATTAAGGTAGTAAAAATAAATCGATAAAAGTTGTTCCTTCTTGAAATAGTCTTCTTTAGATAATTATAATCCGTTAATTTTTTGTCAACTTAAAATAGCTTTCTTTCGATAAATCTCAAATAAAATAATTGTTAAAGTTCGGTACTAGTAGATATTATAACTTTTGGTAACTTATATAACGGAATAATTTTTTCAATCTTATTTTTCCAATTTGGTATGGAATCAGTTATGATGGAGAAAAGAAATTAATAAGCATAGAATTATTAAATAGAAGAACTTTAGATAGGTTTGTTAATACTTCTTGTTCACATATATTCAAATCAAGAACGTTATATTATCATACTTTAAAAGCTGCATTTAATAAAATTGTTATTTGGAATTATATCCACGAAAATCCCTTTAATAAAATTCACTTTGATTCATAACGCCTTTCTTTCTTTCAAACTTAGTTCAACAAGGAGTCAGTTTATATATTGTTAAAGATTTAGCCGGGCATCAAATATTGAAACATCTCAAACCTGACTGCCTCTCTCGGATTTATTATAAGCGGCATAAACAAAACCTAACAGATGCTGTAAATTTATTTTAATAAAAAATGTCCGGTTTTGCCGGGCACTTATATAATTCCAATTTATAGAACCTTATTTTAGCACCAATAATTTCTTTACGGCAGAGTACGCTCCGGCTTTGAGCCTGTATAAATACACTCCGCTCGGCAAGCTTCCGGCGTTGAAAGTAACCGAATGGCTTCCCGCCCGTTCAACTTTGTTAACGAGCGTTTTCACTTCCTTGCCTAAAATGTCATACACTTTCAATATCACTAAAGCCGAATTAGCTACATTGAACCGGATAACCGTACTCGGATTGAAAGGGTTCGGATAATTCTGCTCGAGTGAATATTCCCCGGGTACCTTAGAATTATTCTCCTTAATACCTGTAGTTTGTTTGCCGGTTCCGTTAACCAGAATTGTATCGGGTGAATTTATAGCATTGCTAAAAACAATTAATTTACCCTGAAAGTAACCGGAAGAATCCGGCTTAAAGATTACGGTATCGGGAAATGACCTATCGGGTAAAATGTTTACCGAATTTGTTTTTGCAAAAAAGCTATTATTAGTTGAAGTAATTTTATTTATTTTAAGTGTATCGTAGCCGTTATTAAAAATTATCAATCCGGTATCACTTGTTTCGCCTTCCACAACATCTCCGAATGAGATAACCTTTCTGTTAAGTTCAATTTTTGCAATGTTAGAATTACCGCCGTAAAATCTTGCCGCTGCAAATGAGCTGAATCTGTTTGCAGACTGCCATACATTTTGAGAGGCACCGCCTAAAACAATCTTACCGTCGGATTGAATTGCAACTGCGGTTGCTACGTCATTGGAATCGCTTCCACCGGTAATAAATGTTTCTGCACTCCCGTTAGTACCGAATGAACTGTCGACAGCACCGCTTGAATCAAATCTTACAGCTAAAAAATGAAAGCGGTGGTCAAAGTTTGAGACTGAATATCCGGCAGCTAAAATCTTGCCGTCACTTTGAACGGCAACCGAATAGGAACTTTCCGTTAACGGGAAGTTCATTCCATTATCAAAGAATACATAAAAGCCTCCGGTTCCAAAAGTATTATCAAGAGTTCCATCCTGATTGAACCGTGTTATAAAAACAACCTGGCCATAATAACCCGATTCACCTGCTTCTACTATTTTACCGTCAGACTGTAATGCAATTGAATGTAATCTTGTTTCATAACCGCCGCCGCCAAATGAATAATTAACCTGTCCGTTAATTGTAAATGAGCTATCGAGGGTACCGTTTTCATTTACTCTTAACAAGTATGATTGATTAAAGTTTGAATCTTTTCCGTTTGAAATAGCAACAAGAAATTTACCGTTAGGCTGAATTATTGTATTTATAATTGTATTACTGCCGTTGGGAAGGAACATCTTAACCGCTCTTAGAAAGCCGTTCGTGCCGAAAGAATTATCAATGCTGCCGTCGGAGTTTAATCTTAACATTGCAAAACAACTGCCAAACACGCCGCTTGAATCATAGGACGACATACCTGAAACAACTATCTTACCGTCTTTTTGAATTACAACCGAAAACGCTCTGTCATTTGCTTGCGTACCGCCGGGGATGTAAGTCTTTACATACCCGTTTGTACCGAATGAATTATCCAATATTCCGTTTGAATCAAATCTTACAATTCCAAATTCATAATTATAAGGTTGGCTTCTATCCTGTGAAAGACCGGCTTCCACAATTTTTCCGTCCGGCTGTACTGCAACAGAAAAAGCCTGATCTTCGCCGGTGCCGTCAAGGTATGTCCATACTGCGCCGTTTGTACCGAAGGTGTTGTCGGGGGTTCCGTCCGAATCAAATCTTGCCACGGCAAATGCATCTAAGCTTGATGGCGGACGAACATAGCCGCCTTCAATAATTTTTCCGTCTGGAGCAATTACCATTGAAACAACCTGAATCAATCCTCCATTCGTACCGCCAAGCAGCCCATAGCTTCCGTTTACACCGATTCTTGAAGTACCTCCTGTTCCAAAAGTGCTGTCTATATGCCCCGGTTCATGATTTAAATTAACGCCAAAACTTTGCGAATATACCGGTGAGGTTGTTAATGACAAAAGTAAAAAGGCTCCAATGAAGATTTGTAAATATGTTTTCATACTTTATTCCTTCAACTATTATTATATATCTTTATCAAATGAAATTTGAACGGACTGGTAAACTAAGTATGCAAAGAAAGGATGGATATTTCGGTCGGACATATCAATTAGTTTAATGTAAAAAATATTATTAGGTAATGTAAAAGGAGGTGCTCTTGTCCCTAATAAATTTGAAATCTCCATTTTATAAGTTGTACGGTTAACAGGGATATTACTCCCCTCAAAATTGTATAAATAAAATTTGTATTCATGCGCGGAGCTTTTAGAACACTTTAGAAATTTCTTTCGTGTTCTTTGTAGCCGGGCGGTATTAAAAACTGTGGAGTTGTTATCCGGATAAAATTCATCTGGCAGAAAGGAACTTAAGATTGAAATATTATATTTTATTAAAATTCTTTCATGATGAATTCTGCAAAAATCCCCGCATATTTTAATATGGGTGCAAGATAAACCATCAACTCTATATGAGCTGATTATTTCTGCTTCTTGAGAATTGCTGGAAATGGAAATAAATGACAACATCCAAATGATACATAAGGTACGCCTTCCCATTCTACCAATAAGGTTCTTCATTCTTAATAATCAGAAACCAATATTTTACAGTTCAAATTGTCAAAAAAAATAATTTCAGTCAATAAAGCCGTAATAAAAAAAATTGCAGAGTGTTATAAAACACGAAAGGTTAGTTTTGCATGTATTTTGCTTTTATTATTCCCAAATCATTTTTGTTAAAATTTCTGTCCGAATCAAAAGAAAAAAGATTTACAATTATTTTAACCTATTTGTTAGGTTCAATTGTACGAAGAAAACTAAACAAGAAAAGTTTGCTAATAGGAGCTAGAATTATAAAAATTATTTCGTTGATAAATCTTCGCTTATTCCTTTAATATGCGGCATTATCACCATTGAAAAAGTGCGATAGAATATTTCTTGTTCCGCAGACACATCGCTATAAAACAACTGGTGATTTTTAAGTAATGCCGGCACCTATCCCTTTAGCAAAATCTCTTAAAAGTATATTCCTGGAAGATGGAGTTGATCATTTAACTTTTTTTATTTCGGTTTCAATCTTTTTTTTTGATTTCATCTCTCCCAAAATTAATTTTGTCTAAGACGAACTATTAATTTTTATTTATTCTTTTTTCTTGTAATTAATCGCTGCTTTTTCTAAACTATCATATAAAATTATTTTTGGCTCAAAAGTTTAATTATGCAAATATTTTGTCCGGTTTTATATGAGCGGAGGAAATATTCTTTATTTTAATTTTGAATCACTTTACATTATTTATCAATTAACTGCGAATAACAAATGAATTCGTTAAAAAATATTTTCTTTGTATTTATTCTTTTTGCTAATTGTATCTTTGCACAGGTAGATGCACGCCTGACCGTAATTCATTCGGCTCAGGGCAGTTTTGTATTTGTTGTCCAGCATCAATTATATATAAAATATGGAGTTGCTTTTCCGCTTACCTACAAATTCATTATTCCTCCGGGAGTGCCAAATCTTATTGCAAAGGAAAAGCATTCGAGTTTAGATTCCTGGCAGCCCATTCCGGAAAAACATAAAGGCGATACATTTAATAATATTGAAGCTGTTCGTTTTAACTATAATAAAAACATTGCATACATCTCAGCAGCTTTTAATGGAAACGATTCTTTATTTATAGAAATTTGCGACAGCACCGGAAATGTAATTCAGACTTCTTACAATGGCATTACAAAGTATTATGATAATCGTAAAGCGGCAGTTACCGTTACAAACGATGATTTTGCAAGCTGGTATTATTCTTATGAGCCATATCTGCTAAGATTATTTAGATCTTATGGCTTGTATGTAACCGTCGGAGTTATTACAACAGGCATGGATTCCCAAAGTTGGTCCGGGCTTCAGTCCGAACTCGACAGCGGATATGTAGAAGCAGCTTCACACAGCAGAACTCATTCACATACGCCTTACAGCGATCCGGTTGGAGAAGTAATCGGTTCTGCAGAAGATATTACCTCTCATATTTGGATGCCCGGTTATTTTAATGTTAACCGGAGGCAGTATATTTATACCTGGATTGCTCCGTATGGAGATTATGATTCAACCGTAGATTCTTTATTAGGAACTTCAAGTTACCTTGCAGCCCGCTTATACGCTAACCTCGATACTGCCAGCCCTAGAAGTTATATTTACGGTGATTCAACCTTTAGTGATTGGGATTCAAAAAGTAATCACTTTAAACCGTTCTTTCCTACCGTTGAATTGGGCGCCCCTTCCTGGGGCGGAGGAGATACAAGTCTTACTTCTTTAAATAATTTATTTGACACTGTAATTGCCAAAGGAGGAATATATCATTTAATGTGGCACCCGCAGGTCATTTATCCGGATCGAAACAAGCGGTATCTACTGGAACATTTAAAACATATAAGCGGACGCCCGGATATATGGTATGTTAATCTTGGCCCATTATATCTTTACCATATGATGCAGGAGGAAAACAGTTCAAATACTACTATTGTTTTGAATACACAGAAAATTCCGGAATCATATATCCTTTATCAGAATTATCCAAATCCGTTTAACCCGGTAACAACAATAGAATACTCCGTTCCCAAAGCTAGTTTTATAACAATTAAAGTTTATGATATATTGGGTAATGAAGTTGCAATATTAGTTAACCAAAAAGAACAAGCCGGTATGCATAGTGTCAAGTTTACACCAGGCAGCAGGCAATTGGCAAGCGGCGTGTATTTCTATAGAATGCAGGCAGGAAGTTTTGTTTCCGTAAAAAAATTAATTTTGATCAAGTAGGAAATAGCAAAAAATATACACGTTACTTTTGCAAGGCTAAAGGTTATTTATTTATGGTTCTTCATACTTCATTTCCCAAGAACAATTGAATGAAGAACATTTGTATGAAAAATTGTGAATTATATTACAAAATAGAATTGCAAATATCTTTGTCCTGAATATTTGGATTTTGGAATTTACTCCATTACTCTCCCATATTACGAAACTCCAATCATAGGCCTTGTATATGGCGACTTAATAACTAAAATTTTTTCAAAAAATTAATTGAATAATATATATTTAAGTTGGGTAAATAAATGATTCTATCAAAACGGATTTTATCGGTTTTTGTCATTTATCACTATATTATAACGTAAATTTTAATAAATTTACGTCATGCGATTTTATAAGGCATAATTCTACATTCATTATTCACAAAAATATTTGTTCTTAATTTCTTTTAATTAAGGCAATACAATACTAAGTTTTTCCGAATACAAAGCTTTACTAAATAATTCCGGATTTCTCTTTCAAAGGGCTCAATTTTAAAATTTAATTTTCAAAGGATTTGAATATGAAAATTAATATTGCGAGCGTTCCTCTTTGGCCGTTGCTTCTTTATGCCGGGATTGTAATTCTAACTGCAGCCGGAATGATAGCTCTCTCTTCTTTATTAGGAGAAAGACATAAAGAAGATAA
>JBJKSH010000248.1:0-7934 GCA_046704255.1 Ignavibacteriaceae bacterium
CCATACTTTTCATCATAAAAAATTAACTAAACTAAAACCTGATGAAGTTAAAAATGAAGTTTCTTCGGTTAACAAATTAATGAAAGAAGAACATAATTACGCTGCAGAGTATTTCCGTCCGCCTTACGGTAAATTCAATTTTGGAATTGCAAAAATGTTAAACGAAGAAAGATTGAAGCCGGTAATGTGGTCTTTATTAACAAGTGATTATAAAAATGATTTTAATCTGGTTAAGTTTGTTGTGGATAAATATTTAAAACAAAACTCAATTGTTGTACTGCACGATAGTTTAAGATCAAAAGATATAATTTTGCAATCTTTGGATTATATTTTGGAAAAAACCGTAAAAATGAATTTTGAAATCGGAGAGCCTTCGGGATGTTTGAAATAATTTTCCTGATTGTTTTATGCGGGTATTTTATTCAGTCTGTAATATTTGTTATAGGTACGGCGGTTAAATTTCCAAAATTAAAAGATGATGAACTGCCTTCCGCCACAGTAGTTGTTGCTGCCAGAAACGAAGAAGACAATATTTTAAGATGTTTGGTTTCGCTAGATAGCCTTGAATATCCCGAAGGAAAATTGGAAATTATTTTGGTTGATGATAAATCTGCCGATAACACCGGCAAATTAATTGATGAATTTATTACCGGGAAAGACAAATTCAAAAAGATAGTTACCAAAAAAGAAATAGGAATGCTTAAGGGAAAAACCAATGCTCTTGCCAATGCTATTGAAATTGCAAAAGGAGAAATTATTTTAACAACAGATGCGGACTGCCGGGTGCATCCGTTATGGGCAAAAACCGTTGCATCTTATTATAAAGAAGATATTGGCGCCGTAAACGGATTTACATCCCAGGAAACTTATGGCTGGTTCAGCGGTATGCAGGCAATAGATTTTATTTATCTCCTTACCGTTGCATCCGGTACAATAAATTTGAAAAAGCCTATTAGCTGCATCGGTAATAACATGTCTTACAGAAAGAAAGCATATAATGAAGCAGGCGGTTACCAAAATCTTCCGTTTAGTGTTACTGAAGATTTTAATCTTTTATACGCAATTTATAAGCTGAAGAAATACAAAATTATTTTACCTCTGGATAAGGATACTTTAATAATTTCCAAACCATGTACGGGTTCGAAAGAATTGTACCGGCAGAAAAAAAGATGGTCTGTCGGCGGATTGGGCGTTCCGCCCAGAGGATACGTTGTAATGGCATGGGGATTTTTAACCAACCTGGGTATTCTTCTTACGCCTTTATTTTTCTCACCGGTATGGTTATATTTGGCGGTCTTTAAATTAGCTGTAGATTTTTTGGTATTGTACCCGGTACATAAAAAATTAGGGATTACAAAAAATCTGAAATATTTTATATTCTTTCAAATTTATTATACTCTTTACGTTATTGCTATTCCATTTGTATTGGCCGCAAGCCGCAAGGTTATCTGGAAGGGAAGAAAATATTAATGCTTATCCTTTGTAATTACTATGTTACATATAGATGCAATGCTTACTGCGAATTCTGCCACTTTGCAGCGCATAAGAATTTTGATGATACACCTTATGCAAGGCTTAATGATTATTATTCAAATGTTAGCCAGCTTGCAGAGCTGGGAGTTAAGTTTATTGATTTAACCGGCGGCGAACCTTTACTACATAAAGATATTTATCTGATGGCTGAGTATGCAAAGAAGCTTAATATGCAAACAAGCATAACGACAAATGCTTTGTTATATCCTAAGTTTGCTGAAAAGCTTGCGGGTAAAGTTAATCTTCTTCATTTCTCTTTGGATTCTCCCGATGAAGATGAACATAATAGAATTAGAAAAGTAAATTGTTATAATCATGTTTTTAAAAGTTTAGAAATTGCAAAATCACTCGGCGAGTTTCCAGATATTTTATTTACTGTTACAAATGAAACTTATAAAAAACTTCCCCGGATGCATGAGATTGCCGCAAACAATGATCTTGTATTAATTGTTAATCCCGTATTTTCTTATTTCGGAAATCCGGGTCTAAGTAACGAAGCGTTGGACTTTATAGATGAATATTCTGACGGTAAGATTGATATCTATTTAAATAAAGCTTATGTAAAACTTAGAAGAAACGGCGGCAACGATCCTGACAATCCCTTATGTAAAGCGGTATCGCGGGTTGTTGTTATTTCCCCTTACAATGAAATTATTCTGCCGTGCTACCATTTTGGAAATGAAAAAATTAAAATTGATCGCCCTATTAAGGAAATTAGAAATTCAGAAAAGGTTAAAACTATTAAAAAGATGGAAGGCCGGTTTAACTTTTGCAAAGGATGCACTGTTAACTGCTATTTTGAACCTTCGTTTGCATTTCCTACAAATGCTTATGCGGTTGCTAGTCTTTCTTCAAAATTTAAATACGGATACAACAAACTTGTAAAACAAAAAATAAAAAAGAAATTATTGATTAAACCGGAATTAAACTAAATGCGGAAAATTTATCTCATTTCTGTCCTAATATTTTTTACAACATCCATTTTTGCACAAACAAAAAAAGAATGGTTCCCGGCTGGATTAAATATACAACCATTTACCGCTAACCTGCTCGAAGCCAGAGACGGAGCTTCTTATTTGTTGAATCAAAAAAAATTAAGTTTGGATATAGGAACCTCCGCAGATATATATAGAATTAATTATGGAAATTCAGTCTTATCGTTCGGCGGCGATCTTTTTACATTTACAAGATTAAGAAGCGAAAATGATTTCCGATTTCCCGTAGAAACCATAGATTATTTCTTCGGCGTAAACAGCGGGTACAAAATTATAGACGGTATAAGGCAGTATGGTTTTCGTTTTAGACTTAGTCACATAAGCGCCCACCTTGTAGACGGCCGCTACAACGCTTCTTCAAATACCTGGCTCGCAAATTTAAAACCCTTTATTTACAGCCGTGAATTTGTTGAGCTTTTTCCGTTTTACAAAATAAATAGCTTTAGAGTGTATGCCGGGCTTACTTACCTCTTTCATGTTATTCCTAAAAATATTGGAAGAGGAATTTACCAGGTCGGCTTCGATTATTATTTGCCCTCTTTCATAAGCAAAAAAATTTCCCCTTTTATTGCAGATGATTTCAAGTTATCTTCAATAAATAAATATTTTGGTAACAACATTATTTGTGCGGGTATTAAATTCGGTAAGTATGATTCAAGAGGTTTTAGTATTCGCCTTTCATATTATTCAGGTAAAAGTATTCACGGGGAATTATTTCTCTTAACAGAAAATTATGCAACGGTTGGAATAAGTTTGGATTTATAAGATGCCCGATTATTATAGCGATATATGGAGTGAACAGGATAGAATTGAGACAGCAAAAAAAGATAAACAAAATTATCTGCTGCACGGCTCCCTTTTTATACTTACGTTTATTACTACAACTCTGGCGGGCGCCGAATGGATTAGCGGCCGGCCGGGGCCTTACGAATTATCTTTCTTGTTAAAAGGGCTGCCTTATTCAATTTCAATTATGTTTATAATTTCCTGCCATGAATTCGGCCATTATTTTGCCGCGATGTATCATAAAGTAAAAGCAACACTACCTTTTTATATTCCTTTCCCGCCGGTTTCCATGTTTTTAAATTTCGGAACTATGGGCGCGGTAATCAAAACTAAGTCGCCCATATATTCAAAGAAGGCAATGTTCGATATCGGAGTAGCCGGCCCGGTAGCCGGTTTTGTTGCCTGTTTAATTGTGCTTGTTTACGGATTTACACATGTACCCGGAATTGATTACCTGCTTTCGATTCATCCGGATTATTTTTCTCCAAATTACGGAAGGAACGGTATTGAACTTATATTTGGCAATACGTTGTTGTTTTCATTCCTTAAGTTAATATTTATTCACGGCTCAAAATTTTTCCCGCCGATGTCCGAAATTTATCACTATCCTTATCTTTGTGTAGGATGGTTCGGCTTATTTATTACTGCAATGAATATGATTCCCGTGGGACAGTTGGACGGCGGGCATATTGCATATACAATGTTCGGTGAAAGAACTCATAATAAAATTGCAATTCTATCATTTATATTATTGCTTGTTCTTGGAATTGCCGGGCTTGTTGAATATTTTTGGAATCTAAATTTAAACTTCGGCTGGCCGGGGTGGCTGCTTTGGGCTTTGCTTTTGTTTTTTGTAATTAAATTAAAACACCCGGTTGTGCCGGATGTAGAAGAACTGGACTTCAAAAGAAAATTGCTGGGTTATTTCAGCTTCTTTATTTTTATTATTTCATTTTCGCCCACTCCTTTTTTGGCTGCCGTGGGGAGATAAAAGTAGAAAATTTTTTACCTTGAGTTAAGTCATTGAAACAGAAATATTTAGTGTAATGAAAAAAATATTTATTATTTTACCGCTGATCCTTTTAATTGTGGGATGCCAAAAAGATTTTAACAATGTTGTTGATTCTTCACAGCCTGAAAACTACCGGGTTATTGGCGTTTATACTCCGGCCCAATTTACTTATAACCCCGGTGATTCTTTAATTACGATTAGTGCTCAACTTAATACTTCTGCAAATATTCAAAAGGTTGTATTTAACATTTTATCATCGGATCAAACCCAATTAAACAATTCGCCCGTTCAATTATTCGATAACGGAAACTTAAGCCAAAACGGAGATACGGTTAAAGGAGATTTGGTTTATTCAAACAAGTTTCCGCTTAGCCATTATTACCCCAAAGGCTCTTACGAAATTGAAATTTATATATCGGGCAATTCCGGTAATACTACCTTAGCGGCAGTTCATAGTTTTAACTTTAATAACGGGCAGGCAAATGTTCCGCCTGTCCTTTCCGGTTTATCTATGCCCGATACGGTTAGCTTTGGTGTAAGCTTTATCTTTTCTATTAAAGCCAGCGACCAAAACGGATTGAGCGATATTTCTACAGTGTTTTATAAATTATACCGCCCCGACGGTACAATGGTTACTAACTCTCAGGGTATATCTGAATACCCGCTTTCCGATAACGGCGATTATAGTGTTACCGGAGATATAACCGCAGGCGACGGCACTTATACTAATAAACTTCAATTTCCCAGCGGGCAGCCAACCGGTTCCTGGAAGTTTACCTTCCAGGCAAAAGATAAAAGTGGTGCATTAAGTAATATTGTTACTCACAATTTAGTTGTTAAATGAATCTGAAAAATATCTTTATCTTACTTTTTTTATTCACTATTAGTACTGTTTCTTTCGCACAGTTTTTTCCACAGTCTTATTTTATGCCGGGAGATAGCCGGATAGCTAAGACTGCTGCAAACCCTGCAATTTCCAGCAGCAATGTAAGTGATATACTTACAATAGGAGATACAATATGGATTGGAACAGGCCAGGGTTTAAGTCTTTCAACAGATAACGGAAATAGCTGGAAGAATTTTACCAACGATAAAACATTCGGCACTTTAAGTATTTCCGCTATTGGGTATAATAACGGAGTATTCTGGGCTGCTGCTGCAACCGATACAAATACTTCTCAAGGTAGTATGCCTAAGGGAAGAGGTTTAAGATATACTACGGACAATGGCCAAAATTGGACCTTTGTACCTGAACCGGTTGATAATCTTAAAGATACTATTGTTAATTATGGGAATAATAAGTTAGTTGCCAATCCTATTCCTATTTCAATAAATAATTTGGTTTATGATATGGCATTTACACCCGGCACAATTTGGATTGCAACTTTTGCCGGCGGTTTAAGGAAAAGTACCGATATGGGAAAGACATGGCAAAGAGTTGTTCTTCCACCGGACTATCTTGACGCAATAAAACCTTCGGATACACTTCATTTTTGTATGCAGCCTACTTCCAGTAAAACCTGTGCAGAAAATAATTTAAACTATCGCGTATTCTCTGTTATTGCTACTAATGATTCTACTCTTTATGTCGGTACCGCAGATGGAATAAATAAATCTACAGATAACGGAATTAGCTGGAGAAAATTCACGCACTCAAATGAGAATAACCCGGTAAGCGGAAATTTTGTTGTTGCACTTGGTTATAATAAATATAATAACACCGTCTGGGGTGCAACTTGGCAGGCGGAAGGCTCTTCCGAGTTTTATGCAGTAAGTTATACAACGGACGGCGGTGCAAATTGGCAGACTTCACTGGACGGCGATCATGTTCATAATTTTGCTTTTAAGGATAATCAAGTTATTGCTCCTGCCGACGAGGGTGCTTTTAGAAGTTCGGATAACGGTGCAAACTGGGTTTTGCCAACCTCAATTACCGATGCAAATACCGGAATTACTCTGCAATCCAATACATTTTATGCGGCAGCTTTTAACGGCAATTATGTTTGGCTCGGCTCGGATGAAGGGCTTGCCAGGTTAAATGAAACAGGAAGTTCAATTTGGAACGGGACCTGGACTTTATATTTCGCTTCCAGCCCTTTAAGTTCTTCAACCAGTACTTATGCTTATCCAAACCCTTTTAATCCTAATACGGATATTCTTAAAATTAAATACAGCACCGGCGGCAAAAGCGAACCTGTTACAATCAGGATTTTTAATTTTAGCATGCATTACATAAGAACTATTATTCAAAATGCTCAAAGAGGTACTATTCACTCGGTAGATCAATCAGGAGGAGTTATTGATTATTGGAACGGACTTGATGCAGCCGGTAATTTAGTTCCCAACGGAGTATACTTCTATAGTGTAAAAGTCGGTTCCGGTAAAGCGGAGTTCGGTAAAATTTTAGTTATACATTAAGAGGGTAAATTGAAGAAATTAATTATTCTTTTATCTTTAATTAGTTCAATAACAATTTTTGCGCAGCCTAAGTTCAGCAAGATAAGCAGTATGCCGGGGGCGTTTTCCAGGATGGGTTTTGGTGCAAGAGGAATGGGAATGGGAAATGCTATGTCCGCTGTTACCGAAGGCAACCTTGTTTCTTATTATAACCCTGCTTTAGCTGCATTTCAGCAAAACAATTCTTTCCAGACATCTTATTCAATTCTTTCCCTTGATCGTTCTTTAAATTTTTTAAATTATACCAGAAGATTTGATTTTTACTCTAAAGATTCATCAGAGGGTTCGCAGCCTATATCAAGTGCGGGATTAAGTGTCGGAGTAATAAATTCCGGCGTAAGTAAAATTGACGGCAGGGATAACGACGGAAATAAAACCGGTAATTTATCAACTTCCGAAAATCAATTTTTTATAGGTCTTGCAAACAGGTTTTCCAGAAAAATTGCTTTCGGAATTGCAATTAAATTTTATTATTACAAATTATATGAGCAAATTACTTCTACCGAAGTAGGCTTGGATTTAGGTGTTTTATATAAAATAAATGAATCGTGGAATGTCTCTTTAATGATTTCCGATATTAACAGCAAATATAAATGGGATACTACTCCCATTTACCAGGAACAAGGTTCCAATACGGTGGATAATTTTCCTTTGCTTAGAAAAATAGGAGTTAGTTACTATAATAAAGAATATAAAATAATTGCCGCTGCAGAATTTGAAAACAGCAATGCGGGCACCAATATAATCCGCGCCGGTGTTGAGTATAATATTTATGACGGATTATTTATCCGCGGCGGCATTGATCAGCTAAATTTGAGTAATACCGATTATGCTTCAAATCCTTCGCTGGGATTTTCTTATTATAGAAAGTTCGGCAATTTAAATGTTGGAGTTAATTACGCTTTTGTTGTCGAACAGAATTCTCCGTCGGATAGGCATATAGTCGGGCTCAGTTTTAATTTTTAAACTTTATCAGGAAAGTATATGCGAAAGTTTTTTTTGATTTTTATAATTTCATCGGTTGCGGTGTGTGCACAATCTGCAGGCAACAGCGGTTTGGCATTTCTTAAGATGGGATTCGGTGCAAGAAACATTGCAATGGGTGATGCCGGAACTGTCGCTGCAAATGGTGTAACAGCTTTGTTTTACAA
>JBJKSH010000249.1:0-46685 GCA_046704255.1 Ignavibacteriaceae bacterium
CATTAAACCGTGTCGGTTCAATGATGACTTTATTCTTTACCGAAGGAGAGGTGAAAGATTACAATGCTGCAGTAAAATCAAATACAGCTTTGTACGGCAAATACTTTAGCGAAATGCTGAGCAGAGGTATTTATCTTGCCCCCGCTCAATTTGAAGCTGCATTTGTTTCGACTGCACACAGTAAAGATGACCTGGATAAAACAATTGAAGCCGGGCTTAATGCATTAAAGAATTTATAGTTCCATAAGTAATTTTATAATAATGCTTGACAGTAATAATTAGAAGATGTAATTTATTGCCAGATAAATATTTAATCTTTCTTACCTTTTTTGAAAAATTCCGGGATTAAATTTTAAAGGTGGTCCTTTTCTATTTTAAAGTATCTATTGCTTTTTCCTTTTCTTGTTAAAAAGTCCAAATAAATATTGATTGATCAATTTTATAATCCAGGAGGTTATTATGAAACGATCTTTCTCTATCTTCGGCTTATCATTTGTCATGTTCATCTTTTTATGCAGCGATGTCTTTGCTCAATTTTATCTTGGTCCCTATATCGGGTTTAAAGCCAGCGGTTTAAAAGGAACTCTAAAGGTTACTTCCGGGGGACAAGTTTATACCGGTAATGTTGCCGATGCCGGATCTACAGGTTTTAATGTAGGAGTAACCGTCGGTTATCAAATCCTTCCGCCGGATGTTTTAAACGGTTGGTATAAACTGGATATGGATATCGATGCTTCATATTCTTCATTTTCTTATCTTGAAAATGGTTACAACAGTTCTCAAGGAGCAGGAAAATTTTCTGCTGTTGGTTTTAGCGACGGCGGCACAATGGTAATATCGATAGACATAATGCCTATCCATAGATTGAATATTCCGTCTTTCAAACTGCTGTCTCCGTTTATTGGACTTGGTTTGGGTTTGAATATAATGAGTACAGGTGATGTTACGGTTGGGCCACCCAGCCAAAATGGAACACTTACAGGTTACGGAGAATTTAAAATAGGGCTGCTTGTATATTACGGTACAGTATTCAGACTTACAGATATGATTCAGCCCTTCATTCAATTTAAACATTATGTGCCGTTTGGAAGCGAGACACAATTTACAGAATCATATCAGGCATCCGGTGGAGGCGGCAGTCAAACCTATGCATTGTCTATTTCCGATGTACCGGGTTATTTCAGTTTGGTTGCCGGAGTTCGTATTGCCCTTCAGTAGTATTTAATTAAAATAATTTGTTAATATTTATAAAAGCTTGTATCAACCTGAATTTCCTATACGGTACAAGCTTTTCTTTTTTAAATTTTTATTTTCAAATGGGGACTAAAATTTTACAAACATTATAATAAATCAAAAAAATATTTTACAACCCGAACAAAATTCCAACGGAAAATTGAATACCCGTGGATTTTATTTTCGGATTTGTTGTTTGTTGTTGATCAGTGCTTGTTTGATTTTTGGAAAGCTCCGTCAATCCAAGAGAATAACGGCCATTGAACATCAAAGTAATTAATGGAATGACGTTGTATTCTACACCGGCGCCAAAAATCAGTCCGAATTCTGTTGAGGCGGTGTTATCTTTATTATTGGTATTGTCTGAAAAGCTTTGGCCCATATATGTAAACTCCGTAGTATAAGATGAGGAAAGATTAAAGCCTACCGTCGGCCCTGCCTCTACAAAAGGCTGAATAGCCGGTAAAGGTATATTAACATGCAGCAGCACCGGAATTTCCAAATACTCTAGTTTATAGGTAACGGTTATTTTATCTATTGAAATTGCCTGCCTGCTGTTAATATGGAAAGCAGGATTGCGGCCTTCTGTTCCTGCTGATTTTTTAACGTATGCCGATGCCAAACCGCCGCTAATATTAAAGCCTACATTATTTCCTTCTATCTTTGCCCCTTTGTTAATGTAGGTAGGTTCAATAAGCAAAGAGAAAGGGCCTGCAATTGAAAATTGAAGAATGCCTCCTGCTAAAAATACCGTAGTGCCCGATTTTGACATCCCGGGAAAAATTGTATTAACGTCGGGATCAAAAGATAAGTCCGAAATATTGATTCCTCCCCTTATGCCTAATTTAACTGCCTGTGCATTTAAATTGATTGTGTGAATTATAAAAAATACAAGTAAAAGAAACAGTGATGTTTTTTTCATGGCTGACTACCCTACTTTTTATTTTATTATGATATTTATTTACAATACAACCGGAATTATTTTCGGTTGAATATTTTCATTTTATAAATTTCAGGAAAAAATAATCACCCGTAAAAGAGAAAAAAAGTTAATGTTACTAATACCTAACAAAGGAACAAATGCTTAAATAAAACAACTAACAAGAAATGTTAATATTTTTTATACAGGCTCCCGTTTAATCTATATTAAATAGATAAATTAACGCATATATTTTAATTAATGAATTTTTTATAGTCAAGTAAAAAAATCTATTACAATTATTTTTTCAATGACTCTAAGATTAAAGCCCCACCAGACCCGGTAAGTTAATCCAAGCCCCTAAATCTTTTTCATTAAATACGTTGGAATAGCAACTTATGATAGAACATTTATATTAAAAATTCATTATTGGTTTAACATTTTATGCTTAAGAAAATATTTGTTGTGAATAAATTATTTGACAATAAAAATAATTTTACAGAAATTCCACTTGGAATATTTAACACTTATTAGAGAGGTAAAAATGAAACGTTCCTTACTTATTTCAGGGGCAATTATTCTTTCAATATTTTTATTATCAAATAATGCATTTGCTCAATTTTACATTGGGCCTTATGTTGGCTTTAAAGCAAGCGGACTGAAAGGCGCAATAAAAACTTCAGTTAACGGGCAGGTAAATATTGGCAATGTTGCAGATGCAGGTTCTACGGGTTTTACCGCGGGCGTATCTACCGGTTACCAGGTAATTCCTCCTAATGTTACAGGCGGGTTATACAAATTAGACATCGATCTGAATGTTTCATGGTCTTCCTTTAGTTATTTTGAAAATGGTTATAACAGCTTAAACGGTTCCGGTAGTTTTACAGCCGACGGATTAAGCGGAGGTACAACAAACATGATTGCTATAAATATAATGCCTATGCACCGTTTTCATTTTAACAATTTTATTTTATCACCATTTGCAGGATTAGGTGTTGGAATAAATTTACTTCTTAACGGAGATGTTACAATTTCACAGAACGGCAATAGCGGTACTCTTTCCGGAAGCTCCGATACCCAGGTAGGATTATTGGTATTTTATGGAACTCTATTTAATGTGTCCAGCACTTTAAAACCTTTTATTCAATTCGTACACCTTATCCCGTTCGGAAGTGAAACCCAATTCACGAATAATCTTTCTATTGCCCAAGGCGGCGGTTCAGAAAATTATGTTTTTTCAATTGCAGATGTACCCGGCTATTTTAGCATAATTGCCGGAGTTAGATTTGCCTTGTAGGCTGATATTATCTTTAGTAATAAATCTATAATAGTTATTAAGTTATTTAGAAAATACTTTATTAAATATAAGCCCTGCACATTAAATGCGGGGTTTTTATTTTTAAATATTTCTTCCCCGGTATTTGTATTACAAATATCCATATCACATCCTAATAATTATATGTTGTAATTATGAATCCGTTTAATAATATTGCCATCACATTACAATTTAATTTTAGGCATACTTAAATGAGGAATTTCAGATATAAAACTAATTTTAATTTTTTAGCTGTTCTAGTAATTCTTATTCTCAGCTTTGGTTTTGAGAATAAGTCGGTTTCCCAAACAGTTATACACAACGGCAATTTATATTATCTTGCAAATACCGTAGTAATAAAACTGAAAGGCTCACCTGCGGCAGGCCTATTGAAGGCACAGAATATTACTGAACAATTAAATAAAGCTTACGGTCAATTTAATTTTACCTCTGTAAAAACTATTTTCGGCAGCACCCAGGCAGATGTTAAATTCGGTTTAAATAGAATAATGCTTGTGCGCTACAATTCTTCTCAGGATCCGATTTATGTTGCCGCAAAATTAAAAGGATTAAGTGATATACAATGGGCAGAGCCTAAATATGTTAGAAGAGTAGTAACCTTTGTTCCCAACGATCCGTTCTATTCATCTCAATACTATCTTAATTTAATAAAAATGCCTCAGGCATGGGATCTATCTCAAGGCGATACCAGCGTGATTATTGGAATTGTTGATACAGGTGTAGACTGGCCACACCCGGATTTATATGCAAACATTTGGCATAACCCCCATTGGCAAACAGACACAAATTTCCCCGGCGATTCTATAGGCTGGGATTTTGGAGGAAACGGAAACAACGGAAACCCAACTCCGGATAATAATCCTATTGAAGATAAACCGGCTCACGG
Organism: Ignavibacteriaceae bacterium; assembly: GCA_046704255.1. Classification (GTDB taxonomy): domain Bacteria; phylum Bacteroidota; class Ignavibacteria; order Ignavibacteriales; family Ignavibacteriaceae; genus FEN-1297. The sequence continues at coordinate 4,375 of JBJKSH010000249.1, forward strand.
AACATTGCTTGCAGGTGTTTCGGATGCCGTTACAAATAACAACATAGGAATCGCAGGAATCGGAGTTAAATGTAAGATTATGTGCGTTAAAACTTCGGAACGCGATGTAACCGATCCATCGACTGGTGAGCCCTATATAATTTACGGATTTGAAGGGATAAAATATGCTGCCGATAACGGTGCCAAAGTTATTAATTGCAGCTGGGGCGGAAGCGGTTTTTCTCAAATGGAACAGGATGTAATTAATTATGCGGAATCTAAAGGCGCACTTGTTGTAGCCGCTGCCGGCAACGACGGCAAAGAAGAAAGTTTTTATCCTGCATCTTATAACGGAGTTATATCTGTTGCAGCAACAAGTGCTAATGATGTTAAGTCATATTATTCAAATTACGGAACCAGTGTGGATGTTACTGCACCGGGAGATAATATTTACTCTACCTGGCAGCCGAATACTTATCAATCTGCAAGCGGTACTTCTTTATCAACACCAATAGTTACCGGTATTGCAGCTTTGGTTTTTTCAAAATATCCTTCGTATACACCATTGCAGGTAGGTGAATTAATTAGAGTAAACTGTGATGACATATATTCTAAAAATTCTGCTTATCAATATCTTTTGGGAAAAGGAAGGGTTGATGCATATAATACTTTATTAAGAACTAATGACGAATCCGTACGGGCAGTAAATGTTCAATTTTCAGATGCACCTCCCGGCGGCAACGGCAACGGTGCCTTTGAACCCGGCGAAACTCTCACTCTTAAGCTAGGATTTATGAATTATTTAAAACCCGTTAACAGTTTAAACGTTACTCTGCAAAGCATGAATTCTTATTCAACTGTTGATAACGGTTCCTTTACCGTTAATAATATTGCAACTTTGGATTCGTTTAATAATTCTACCTCCTTATTTAAAATTACATTAGCTAAATCCATCCCGCTGGATGAAAATTTAATTTATAAATTAAATTATACCGACGGAAGCTATTCTGATTTTCAATTAATTAGTATCGTGGCTAATCCGTCTTATACAACACAAGACAATAATAATATTGCTTTAACAGTTACAAGCAAAGGTGCATTGGGCTTTAATGATTATCCGGATAATCTGGAAGGTGAAGGTTTTAAATTTCAAAACGGGTCAAACTTTTTATTTGAAGGAGCATTGCTTTTGGGAACTTCCGCATCAAGATTATCCGATGAAATCAGGGATTCTACGCAGGCAAACCAGGATACTTCATTTAAAGTCGTTCAGCCCTTCTTAATTGCCAACGGAAGTGAGGCAGGCGAGCAAATCGGGAATACAGTATTTAACGATGATAATGCCGGGGCTTATAAACTCGGTGTTGCCGTTAAGCTTCGTACTTATTCCTTTAACGTAGACCCGGATAAAAATTTTATAATTTTAAGATATGATATTGCAAATAATTCAGGCACAGATATAAATAACTTTTATGTAGGCAACTTTTTCGATTGGGATATGATTGAAGGAGACGGTTCGGGTGATTATACTTCCTGGGACAGTACGGGTAATTTAGGTTACGTCTATCATGTAAACGGTAACCCAAATACCTGGATTGGCACCGCACTCATTTCCTCTTCTAACTACGGATATTGGGCAATTAACAACAACACTTTCGGCTACACAAAAAGCGATAAATGGAAAGCCATATCCAGCGGTATCGGTAGTACTAATGTAGGTCCGGCTGATATTGCGGAAATAACTTCCGGCGGGCCGTTTAATATTAAAGCAGGCGATACGTTGGACGTGGCATTTGCAATTACGGCAGGAAACAATTTAAGCGACCTAAGAACCGGAATTGCAAACGCACGAACCAAATATGGAAATATAATTACAGATACAAACAACGGCGGTAAACAAGTTGTTTATACTTATGAACTTTCCCAGAATTATCCTAATCCTTTTAACCCTTCTACAAATATTTCTTATCAGCTTCCTAAAAACGGATTTGTAACTTTAAAAATTTATGATGTTTTAGGAAACCTAGTAAAGACTATTGTCAGCGGATATCAAACACAAGGAAATCATACGGTTAGTTTTAACGGTACTAACCTTGCAAGCGGAGTTTACCTGTACCGGATAAATGCCGGTAATTTTGTAGCTGCAAAAAAAATGTTATTACTTAAATAACTCTGCACCTTCAGCGGATTCTTTGCGGGCTCTGCGAGAAAGAAAGCTTCTCGCAAAGAAGATGCAAAGATCGCAGAGGAGAAAATAATTATATAAGGATTATATTTAAGTTAAGAAAAAGTTATAAAAAACTTTCCCGCCGAAAAATGAGTAAAAATAGTTATCTTATGCAGCACAAAATAAATTATTTATAAGAGGCCGGCAATGACTCTTTTGGAATTGTTTATACTGCTTATTATTGCAGGAATATGCGGCTCTATTGCTCAATCCATTGCGGGATTTTCCAGGGGCGGATGTTTGTTATCAATAGTTATAGGATTTATTGGCGCAATTATAGGAACGTGGCTTGCCAGAAAGTTAGGACTGCCGCATTTCTTTACGCTGCACACAGGCGGAAAAAGTTTTCCGATTATCTGGTCTATAATAGGTGCTGTTATATTTTCGGTAATACTCGGTGCAATTTCTCCAAAGAAGAACAGTCGATAACAATTTTAAGATCATGTTCACGGAAAGCAGGTGAATTTATAATTTAAAGCTTCTTGAACTTAATCCTGAACTTGAACTTTATAGGTTTAAAAATAAATTTAAACGTAAGTTCAAGTTTAAGTTCGGTAGCAGGTAATGAAAAAATATAATATTACAGGACATGGGAACGCATTATAAGGGAAACAAGAAGGAAATCAATTCGTTAAATTCTTTTATTAAATTAAAAAGAGCTGCAGAGGCCGTAAGCTCCAGGGTTAATGCCTCGTTGGCAAAGAAAGGATTAACGGAAAGCCAATTTAGTATTATAGAATCTCTTTATCATCTCGGCCCGCTTTCTCAAAAAGAACTCGGAAATAAGTTGTTCAAAAGCGGTGGAAACATTACTCTTGTTGTTGATAATCTTGAGAAACTGGAATTAGTAAAAAGAGAAAGAGGCAAGCCCGATCGCAGGTATTTTCAAATTCATCTTACCGAAAAAGGAACAAACCTTGTAAAAGAAATTCTGCCGGGACAAGTAAATTTAATTGTTGAAGAGATGAACATACTTTCCGATAAGGAACAAATTTTGTTTCAGGATTTTTGCAAAAGAATCGGCAAAAAGAATATTGAAATGTAAAATATCAACTTTGTCCGGTGAAGTTTGCAGAACCCGGCAGATTCCAAGTAATCCACGAACGGAGGTTTTGTCAAATACGGATTAAATAGTTTTGTACTTGAGTTTAATTATCAGATGATGATTAATATCGCTTTTACCGATTACGTTCATTTTTAATTTCATCGGCAATTTGCGGAAGCACTTCTCCTGCTTTACCATAAAACGATTTATTAACAAGACGTGAAATTTCCGTTTCCTCAATATTAACTTCAATTATAAATGCGCCTTTTTGTTTTGCCAGATAAACAAGCGAAGCTGCCGGGTAAACAACGGCAGAAGTCCCAACCACAAAAAACACATCGCAGTTTTCCGCTGCTTTTTCCGATGCCGAAAATTGATCCTGCGGCAAGTATTCGCCGAACCACACTACATCCGGCCGGATAAGCCCGCCGCATTTGCAAACCGGGGCACTGCCTTCAAATTTTAATTCTTCATTATAAAAAGTATGACATTTAATGCAGTAATTCCGTTCTATATTTCCATGAAGCTCATAAACAATTTTGCTGCCTGCACGCCTGTGCAGGTTGTCTATATTTTGAGTAACAACAATTACTTCCGGGAATAATTGTTGCATTTGTGCAATTGCAAAATGCGCCGGGTTGGGTTTAGAATGATTAATAATCTTTTTACGGTGGTTATACCACTCCCACACAATATCCGGGTTGCGCAGGAATGCATCAAAGTTTGCAAGTTCTTCCGGTTTAAGCTTGTTCCAAATTCCATCTTTACCCCGGAAGACCGGGATGCCGCTTTCTGCGGATATTCCTGCGCCGGTAAAAAATACTACGGATCTTGCTGTCGATATATTTTCAATAACCGGATTACTCATTTTTAATTTTTACTAAAAGCTCTTTTGCTTCCATAAGCTGTTCATCATCGTTCTCATCTCTTTTAGGGCTTGAAATTACCATATCCAGATTTTCGCGGGCTTTGGTATACTCATCTTTTCTAATATAAGCCTTGGCCAGATCAAGATAAAACATTCTAAAGTTAGGATAAAGTTTAATGGCAATATTATATTCGTTTATTGCCTTATCCAGGCTTGCCCAGCCAAGGCCAATTATAGCGCGGGCCGGAGCCCATTTTTCACTTACCGCAGCATTGGTTCTTGCAAGCAGGTAATGAGCAAGCGCCTGCACATAGCTTCCGCCGTTTCCAAGGCCAATTGCCTTTTCACAATCGTCCCTTACTTTATTAACAACGCCGGCAACGGAAAAAATTCCTTTAAATAAAGCTATCCTTCCGTTGGCAATCCCACGCCTAACATAGTTAACGGATTTTTCCGGGTCAAGTTTAACGGCTTTGTCTGCATAGTTATATGCTTTTTGGTAAACAGCAAGCTGTGCATCTTTCTGCTTGCCCGTAGAATCAGGCATACGCTCTGCCAGGTAAACATAAACCCTGCTTAACCTCCATTCTACCTGCCAGTTATCAGGAGAAATTTTTTCGGCTTTTGTAAATGCATCCAATGCTTTTTGGTTGTTAAATTCAACATCAAGCGCATTATCTCCCTGTTTTAATAATTCTTCCACTGTTTGTCCGCTTGCAAAACCGGTAAGCATAACAACGAAAGAAAAGATCATCAAAGCAGTAAACACTTTGAAGCATAACTTCATAAATTATTCCTTTTTATTAATCGAAAAGAGTTCTATCAATTTCATCTTCAATTGAAGTTGACAGGCCATGGTTGAACAGGTCTGTAGAAGCGAGAGAAATAAATTTGGTCCATTGTCCTTCCGAATTAGTGCCCGAAGAAATTGCATTTTTATAAGCATTAACTTTTGCGCTTAATTCATCTGCCTGGTAAAGTGTAATAGCCTCCAATGTTTTTGGAATTACCGGAGAGGCATATTCGAGTTTGCCCTGGTGACTTAGAATTACATGCAACAGGCTATTTTTTAAATTTTCCGGGAAGCCGGGAATTGATTTTGCTTCTTCATTAACCAGCATTGCGGAAATTACAATATGTCCGAGCAGCTTTCCTTTATCCGTATAATCAAATACCGGTTCGTAAGATAATTCTTCGGTTTTGCCGAAGTCATGCATTATAGCACCGCATATAAGTATATCCCTGTTTATTTCCGGGTGAATGTCGCACATTAAATCGCATATTTTTACTATCTCAAGCGTATGTTCAAGCAGGCCGTGCAGGTAAGAATGATGCCACGATTTGCCTGCAGGAGCCATGGAAAATTTTTCAAAATTTTCTTCGTTAAATATTTTGCCTAAAAGTGTTTTTAAATATGTATCCGAAATATTTTCAATTCTGTTTTTAAATTCTCTTTCCATTTCTGCAAGTAGCCGCCCGGATTTGGGAAGGAAATCCGATGCTGAGACATCATCTTTTGCAGAGGCTTTTTTTATGGAAAAAACTTTTATCTGGGCATTGCCCTGGAATTCATCTATAACGCCTTTTACTTTGGCAACATCACCGGCGGCAATTGTTTTACAGGAGTCTTCAAAATTATCCCACATGTTGGAATTAAAGGAAGCTGACTTATCGCCAAGTTCAAGAAAAAGATACTGCTTATTGGATTTTGTAAGCCGGATTTCACATTTTTTTACAAGCAGAAAATGATCAACCGGCTCTCCTTTGCCAAGCAAATTTAATTCTTTTTGATTGATCATAATATTTTTTACTCTTTTATAATTTCAAAAATACTTTCTTTGGGAAGATAAGCAATTACAGACCGGTTAAGCAAATCTATGGAAACTGAAATTTCCTTTCCGTTAACGGTATCCTGTACAACTCCTATTACACCGGCAAACGGGCCGTCTGTAATTTTAACTTTTTCACCGCGCTTCAAACCTTCCTTTACAAAAAAGTCCGATTTGTTGCTTAGCATAGTTTTTAAATTATCAATTTGCCACTGCGGAATTTTAGCCGGCCTGCCGGCATCAAAAATGCATCTTACAATTCCCTGGCATTCAAGTGTAAGTACTCTTTGCTTTTCATCTGCAAAAATAAAGATATAACCCCTCAGCAAAGGCTCGGTAATTTTTTTCTTTCTGTCGCTCCATTGCCTTAACTTGGTAATTGTAGGCAGATAATATTCCACACCTATTTCGTCAATTTGTTCTGCAGCTTTAAACTCGCTGCGGGGTTTAGTATACAGCGCAAACCATGCCTTGATGTTTATATCTTCGTTATCTCTAGAATTTACTTGAATCATATTTCCTTTTATTTAACTATAACAGGTGTTCTTCCAACAGAATAATATGTAAAATTATTCTCTTTCATTTTATTCGGATCATATAAATTCCGCCCGTCGAATATAAGCGGCTGCTTAAGCATCAATTTTATTTTATTAAAGTCGGGTGTTCTGAATTCATTCCATTCGGTAACAATCAAAAGAGCGTCGGCATTTTCCAGGGCAGCGTAAGAATTTTCGGCGTAATTAACTTTATCTTTAATAATTGTCCTTGTTGTCTCAACTGCTTCCGGATCATAAACGGAAGCCGAAGCTCCGTTATTTAGAAGTAAATTTATTAAAGCCAGGGCAGGGGCTTCGCGTACATCATCCGTATTGGGTTTAAATGCCAACCCCCACAGAGCAAAATGCCTACTTGTAATATTTCCGCCGAAATGGTTAAGAATTTTTTTTAGAAATAATTCTATTTGATTTTTATTAACATCTATAACAGACTTAAGAATTTTAAAATTATATTTATTTTCGTTTGCCGTATTTACAAGGGCTTTAACATCTTTAGGAAAGCATGAACCGCCGTAACCTACCCCCGGAAACAAAAATCTTTTTCCTATCCTGGAATCCGAACCGACACCTATTCTAACTTTATCCACATCAGCACCAACTATTTCGCATAGATTAGCAATCTCATTCATAAAAGAAATTTTTGCCGCAAGGAACGAATTAGCGGCATACTTAGTCATCTCCGCAGAGCGTTCATCCATAAAATAAACGGGGTTTCCGGAACGGACGAACGGTTCGTAAAGAGTAGTAAGGACTGCTTTTGTCGTGTCGCTGCTTGTGCCTATAACAACCCTTTCGGGTTTCATAAAATCTTCAACCGCCATTCCTTCCCTTAAAAATTCCGGGTTGGATGCAACATCAAACAGAAAATCCGGGGCATGCTTTTTTACGGCACTGCGAACTTTGTCGGATGTTCCGACAGGTACGGTACTTTTATCAATTATGATTTTAAAACCTATCGAAGGTTCGTCTTTAAATATTTTTCCAAGGTCATCTGCAACGCCCAGAACATATTTTAAATCCGCACTGCCGCCGTCATCCTGCGGTGTGGGCAGGCAGAGAAAAATAATATCCGAAATTTTAACGGCATCTTTTAATCCGGTTGTAAAGGTAAGTCTTCCTTCTTTAATATTCCGGTCAAATAAAATGTCCAATCCCGGTTCATAAATAGGAACGATCCCGTTCTTCATTTTATCTACTTTAACAGCATCAATATCAACACAAATAACATTGTTACCCGTTTCAGCAAAACAAGTACCGGTAACCAAACCGACGTAACCGGTTCCAATAACTGCAAGATTCAATTTTTCCTCCTAATAACTAAAATAGTATTGTTAAAATTTATTAACTGAACTTAAGCAAGAGAAGAGATGCAACTTTTCTTTTTAAAATTTCGATAAAAGTTCTATCTCTTTCAAAAAATAAATATTTATCCACTCCATAAAAGTTGACATCTCCTGTTCTCAAAAATTGACCTCACCCCCTAGCCGCCTCTCTCTTTTAAGGAGAGGAGGCAGGAGTGAGGTTATTAACTTAAAATTTACCTGACTGCAATTATTTGGTTAAAAAGCATAATCTAAAACCGATTGAATTTTTTCGTTAAATAAATCCCGGTCAATCGATTTTTGAATTAAAATGTTTATCCCCAGGTTGTCAAATTCATTTTTGGTTTTTTCGTTTATTTCCGGTACAATAGCAATTATAGGAATTTTATTTCCCTTGTCTTCTTTTCTAACAGATTTTATAAATTGAATTCCGGACATTAACGGCATGTTATCATCGATTATTATTAAAGAAGGATAATGCAAAAGGACAACACTTAATGCCTCATAACCGTTTTTTACTTCAACAACGCGGAAGGCCGGAAAATTATCTTCTATATTTTTTTTATACTTTTCTCTTTCAAAGTTATCGCTTTCCAGCAAAAGTATTGTATTAGGCGAAGAAGGAATGGTAAAATGAAATTCACTTCCCTTGCTTAATTCGGAATAAAACCAAATTTCACCGCCGTGCCTATCAACAATTTCCTTAACCAGTGAAAGCCCCAGCCCTGTTCCGCGTTCTCCTTTTGTGCCTTCGGTAGAAAACATTTTCTCAATTTTGAACAGCTTTGTTTTGTTGGAATCAGAAATTCCAAGGCCTTGATCCTTAACAATGAACTCAACAAATTTTTCGTTAAAAATATTTGCAAAAATATCTATGGTCTTTTCTTCAGTGGAAAATTTTATGGCGTTGCTAATTAAATTTGTAATTACCTGGGTAAGCAGTCTTTCATCTGCCTGAACATATATTGTTTCTTTAACGTGAACTTTAATCTCTATATTCTTTCTAATAGCATTACCGGTTAAAGATGATATGCAGTTATAAACAATGCTTTGCGCATTAAGCCGCTGCGGTTCAATTTTAATTCTGCCGGTTTGAAGCCTTGACCAATCCAAAAGGTAATTAATTAATTGAAGCTGATTCTGGGAGGAGTCGTTTATATAATTTAGATACTCCAGTCTTTCGTTCTTGGAAAGATTAGGTTCGTTTATTAATATTTCCGAAAATCCGAGAATGCTTGTGAAAGGAGCTCTAAGGTCGTGGGAAAGCATCGAAATAAATCTATCCTTTGATGCATTCAACTGCTTAAAATTTTCCAGAGAATTCTGAAGTGTAATTCCTTCTTCTTTCATATCCGAAATTTCCGTTACAACGCCGAAAAACCCGTAAGCCTTGCCGTTTTCATCTCTGTTTACCGAAACACTTTCTTTAATCCAGATTATTGTTTTATCTTTTTTTACGATTCTGTATATAAGTTTAATAAAATTTTTCGAGGCATCGTTAACAAAATCGGAAAAGATTTTTTTTACTTTCTGCAGGTCTTCTTCAAAAACAATTGCCGTACCTCTGCCGGGAAAGTGTTTTACTTCATTAGCCGAATACCCGGTAACTTTATATATGTTATCCGTATAAAAAATTTCTTCATTATTTTCATTATCTTTTTTAACGGACCACAAAAAACAGTCGTCTAATCCAAACACAAAATCATTAATCGCATTCTGCGGAATTTCCGGTTCAACTTCCGGTATTTTCTTTTCTTTAGAATGTATATTATCCTCGGTAGTTTTTTTGTTTATTTGATCAAGATTTCCCATATAACCATATTTCTAATTTTATAAAACATGATTGTATGAAGTGCAAGGTTGTTTACTCTTAAACTTTCAGCCGGAAGTTGATTAGACTTTGGCCGAGAACTTAATCCTGAACTTGTTTTCTGGCAGTGCAACGCTGCACTTTTATTCATATATTAAATCAATTCTATCCCTATATAATGAACCAGGATAAATTTTAATTTCGTTCAAATATAAGAAATAAAGCAGTTACAAAAAAGATTTGGAATCGACTAAAATATTCCTGCCGTCTTTATACAAAGCGTATTTAAATCCTTTTTTAATTGCATAAGAACCGGTCTGCCCGTTTTTGTTTAATGCTATAAAGGCAACTTGAAAGGTTTTATAGTCTTTATTTTTTTCCATTATTCGTTTAACGGCAGCCTTGCAGGCGTCTTCGGGTGATTTCCCGTTCCTCATTTCTTCAACAACAACATTGCTTCCGGCAATTTTAATAACAGCTTCACCTAAACCGGTAGAAGTAGCAGCGCCGACTTCGTTATCTACAAAAAGCCCTGCCCCGATAATTGCCGAATCCGCTACTCTTCCATGGTATTTGAATGCAATACCGCTGGTAGTGCAGGTACCGGAAAGATTCCCGTAATTATCCAGGGCAAGCATACCGATTGTATCGTGATTATTTTTATTAATCACCGGTTTGTATTTGGATTCCTTAAGCCATTTAAGCCAGGCTTCTTTTGCTTTTTTTGTAAGAAGATTTTTCTTTTTAAAACCATTTTCAAGAGCAAACTGCAATGCACCTTCTCCTACAATCATTACATGAGGAGTCTTATCCATAACCAGTCTTGCTACCGATACCGGATGCATTATATCCTGCAGAAAAGCAACAGCACCGGCATTTCCGTTTCCATCCATAATGCTGGCATCAAGAGTAACGTAACCGTCGCGGTCTGGCAGTCCGCCGTAACCAACAGTTTCAATATTCGGATCTGCTTCAATTATCATCACTCCTTTTTGAACGGCATCCACAGCATAGCCGTTTTGGGAAAGTACTTTCCAGGCTTCATTATTGGCACGTATGCCAAAATCCCAGGTAGATATAACTACCGGTTTATTAACCTGCGGGCTTTTCCCGGATGTTTCTTCAGGTTTATCTAATCCCTTACTTAAATTCTTTACGGCAGGATGCAATGTTGCAGCGGCAGCAGTTGCAGCGGCAGCAGTTGCAGCCGTAACCGTTTCTAGTAAAAATTTTCTTCTTGTTGTCATTTTTTTGACCGTTATTTTAAATAGATCATTTTTTTTATCGAAATAAATTTACCTGCTTGCAGACGGTAGAAATAAATTCCGCTAGCCAAATTTGAGCCGTTAAAATTAATATTATATGTACCTTTATTTTCATCTTGATTTACAAGTGTCTTTACAAGCCTTCCAAGCTCATCATAAACTTTCAAAGTAACGAAACTATTGTCTGGAATTTGATACTTGATTATTGTAGTTGGGTTAAATGGGTTTGGATAATTTTGTTCAAGCGTGAATTTACCGGGTATATTCCCTGTAAATTGATTAACCGAAGTTGCCGTAGAATCAACATAACTCCACTTAACAGCATCAAACACAACTGTCTGCCCTTTTACCGGAGTTTCATTATTAAGCATAACATATCCCAAGCTGCCCTTATCAAACTTGTATTGCCCAAGTAATGCCCACGTACCTACGGCTGCCAGTTGATTAAGCGTAACATCTCTAATTCCGTCTGATGTGTTTATTTTATAGTCCGTTGTTTCAGCCTGGCTGAAAGGGATATAAGCCGAAACTTTATAATAACCGTCCTTAGGCAGATTTGGGGTCCAGACTGCATAGCAGGAATCGGATAAAGAATCGGTTGAAAGTGCATACCAGGCATGATTATTAAAGCCTACATTTAGATCTTTCCAGTAAGCCATGGAAGAGGGAGATTTGGTATTAAGATAAAATCCATCGTTAAAATCTATATCGTCTACCAATGTATCCGTAGGTGCAGGTACATCATAGCTAACGGCAACACTCCAATATACCGTAGTTAAATTTTGATATCCGTTGTTATAACCAGGCCAATCGTAGGTAACAAATCTTCCGCTGTAATTAGAGTAGCCAATATTTTTATTGCCGTAAGGATCATTAAAAACGAGCGTATGGTTTATAGGTGTAGTTCCATCTGCAACAACAATATGCCCGACAGATGTTAGCCCTACGCAAATAACGTAAGGATTTCCGGCACTTACCTGGTTATAGGCCGCACTATAAGGCGGGGAATCTGTTAATGATGCTTTTAAACCATGGCTTCGAAAATAATCGACCATGGTAGAATAAGGGCTGTTTGAACCGGACCACATATAACCGAACGCCCCTTGGGCTGCTCTGCCGTTGGGGTCGTTTGCTTTAAAGTCGTAATTAACCTGCCTGTAGCGGTAAAAGTCGGAAATATATCTTCCCCATTTACTGTTATGGCCATAAGGATATGTACAATGAATATTCCAAACCGGCAGGATATTAAAATATGCTAGAACCATCATTGCAGAAGTAGGGCCGCAAGCTGCACTGCCGTTAAAATAATCGGGTGTATCGTAAAGCTGGTTTATGTAAGGAACATTTATGGTATCAAGCTCCTCAACAGACTTAATGGAATTTATATTCGGCAGCTTATCATGATTTATATTTAACGTAATCTGTTTTTCATTTTTTATTGATAAACTAATCGGAGAAAAATCTGCTTGTATATATGATTCACTTCCGGCTAAGGAATAAATTATTTTGGAATCATCATCTGCAAATGACGGATCCATTTCCAATTCTCCCGGAGTGGAAGTAATTTTTTTAATTGCAGAACCGTTATAAGTTTCCGTATAAATATCGCTGTTTATTAATACCTGCTGCTTAATTTCTTCTCTGTAAAAAATTATTAACCGGGAATCATTCGACCAGGAAGGAGAAAATCCTTTTCCCAAAGAATATGTTTCACCGTTATCAAGGTCATACACCTTCATATTGGCATTAAGGCTTGAGTAAAGCAGTTTCCTTCCGTCCGGAGACCAAACCGGATAAAAATAACCGCCAGGGCCATTAGTTATTTCTTGTTTTATTCCTGTTGCCAAGTTCAAAATAAAAATCTGATCGTTATTATTATTAAAAGCGGCGTATTTTGCATCGGGGGAAACCGGTGCAATATTTGAGTAAGATCCGAGATTGTATATTTTTTTGCCGGAAACGGAATTAACGATTAGATCATCCGCAATAGTAAATGCAAATGTACCGTCGTCTGCAAAGCTTATCTGCCCTGCTTCCCGGACAGGCGCGTGCAAATATGTAATTTCTTTAGTACCCAAATTTATCAAAGAAGGTATTTGCTCCCCGTTATCATCAATATATTTAAAGCCGGCAATTTGTTTATCCCGGGAAATAGTAAAATACCTGCCGCATCCGGGTGATGAATTAAGCAAAGCGGATTTCCCGTTTTGTTCAAGATATAAACAAGAACTGCCGCTTAATGTAAATAAAATTCCGTAATTAGTTATTAAAGGATTTTTTAATTCGTTATTTTGGATAAATTGAACAGCCTGCGGAAATAATTTCTGCGAAAAGAAAAAAATTAAAACAAGAAGTATTACTTTTTTCATGAAATGCCTTTTTAAAAGTAAAGGAAAATTATTTTAACGGAAAATATCATTTTTAATATTGATCTACAATTATTTATTCGTCCATAAATGATTGTCGGGGCATAAATGATAGTTGTAAATAAATGATAGTCACATCTTTTAATAAATAAATTATTAAATTGAATATATTCATAATAAATTTTTAGAAAGGATATGCAGTGAAAATTGCAATCGCTTCCGACCATGGCGGGTTTGAGCTAAAAGGATACCTGGTAGATTTGTTAAAATCAGAAAAGTTTGAAGTCCTAGATCTTGGAAATCATATATATGATAAAGACGACGACTACCCCGACTTTGCAAATATGCTTGCAAAAGTAGTTGCAAACGGTGAGGCTGAAAAAGGTATTGTAATTTGCGGAAGCGGTGTAGGTGCATGTATTGCTGCTAATAAAACAAGAGGTATTCGGGCTTCCGTCTGTCACGATACTTATTCGGCACATCAGGGCGTTGAGCATGATAATATGAATGTTTTATGCCTAGGCGCCAGAATTATCGGAAGCGAATTGGCTAAGGATGTGGTTTCTGCTTTTGTTAATGCTAAATTTTTTAACAGCGGCAGATTCCTGCGCAGGCTAAAAAAAGTAGAGGATATGGAGAATTCTTTTTGAATATTATTGTCTTTACCTTCTTACTAAAAATTTTAAATTGATTTATTTTATCTTAGAAATGTATTTATAACGGAGGATTTACAATGAGCGTAGGCTTTATAGGACTTGGCTTGATGGGAATAAGAATGGCTAATAATCTTTTGGAAAAAGGGAATGAACTTGTAGTTTATAATCGTACTGTTGAAAAGGCACAACCGCTTATAGAAAAAGGTGCCGAATTCGTAGAAACACCTGCAGATGTCGGCAGCAAAGCGGGTGTAATATTTACAATGCTGTCCGAGCCGGATGCCGTTTCCAAAGTTGCATTCGGAGAAAACGGCTTTCTTTATCAGATGGAGCAAAAATCAATTTGGGTTGACTGCAGCACCGTTAATCCCTCATTCACTAAGGATGCGGCGGAAAAAGCAAACGGTATGAACGTTCGCTTTATTGATGCGCCTGTTGCGGGAACAATCCTTCCGGCTGAAAAGGGGGAATTAATATTTTTTGCCGGAGGCTCAAAAAAGGATGTGGATGAAGTACGGCCTTTGCTGGAAGCTATGGGGAAAAAAATTATTTATATGGGAGAAAACGGAAAAGGTACGGGAATTAAAATGGTTATAAATCTACTGCTTGGGCAGGCAATGATTGCCTTTTCCGAAGCCGTAACTTTAGGAGAAGCATTAGGCTTTTCTAAAGAAGATTTGTTTAATGTATTGATAGAAGGCCCTGTTACGGCACCGTTCCTGGCCGGCAAAAAAGATAAATTGGCAAAAGGAAATTACGAAACCGAATTCCCGCTGCAATGGATGTATAAGGATCTTCACCTTGCTGCTCTTACGGGTTACGAAAACAATATTTCCCTGCAAATGACAAACACAAGCAAGGAAATATTCAGTCTGGCTAACCAATATGGTTTAGGTGAGAAAGATTTTTCAGTGGTTTATGAATTTTTAAGCAATCATAAAAAAAATGGTAAAAATACTGGTAGGCTCTAAAAACCCCGTAAAAATAGAAGCTGTAAAAGAAGCGTTCTTAAAATATTTTGATGTTGTTGAAGTTACGGGTATACATGCGAATTCCAAAGTTGCTGCACAACCTGTTGGAGACGAAACTTTTGCAGGCGCAAAAAACAGGGCTGTTGAGTTAATGCAAATTAACAACAGCAAAAATTTGCAGGCAGATTATTTTATAGGAATAGAAGGCGGCATTGCAAAGTTTTTTAATCAGTGGTTTGCCCTGGGTTTAATGTGCATTATTAATAAAGAAGGCAAAACAGGATTCGGCGCTTCACCGTTGTTTGAACTGCCAAAATCAATTACCGAAGAACTTCTTAAAGGTGTAGAACTGGGAGACGTTATGGACAGAATTACCGGGAACCGCAACACAAAACAAAAAGAAGGCGCCATAGGCTACTTTACAAACGGCATTATGGATAGGAAAGAATTATATGTGCAGGGATTGATTACAGCTTTTATTCCGTTTTTACACAAAGAATTATTCTTTAAATAGAACATGTGCTTATTACTAATTTCATACAACAATCATCCCAAATACAAATTAATTACAGCCGCAAACAGGGATGAGTTTTACAAAAGGCCTGCACAGCCTGCACACTTTTGGGGGGATAATAACATCCTTGCCGGTAAAGATTTAAAAGCCGGCGGAACCTGGCTGGGAATTACAAAAACCGGAAGGTTTGCAGCCGTAACAAACTACAGAGATAAAATTGAATTAAAACCGATTGCGCCTTCGCGCGGAGACCTGGTTGCAGCCTTTTTAGATTCAAAATTGACACCCGATAAGTTTGCAGCGGATATTACCGGAACAGCCGACAGATATAACGGATACAATTTAATTTTTGCCGATGAGTCTTCGTTAAATTATTTTTCGAACAAAACAAAAAAGCATATTGTACTTACTCCGGGTATTTACGGGCTCAGCAATCATTTATTGGATACGCCGTGGCCAAAGGTAGAAAAAAGCAAAAAATCTTTTACGGAAATTTTGAATAACGAAAACATCACACCGGATGACTTGTTTGAGATTTTATCCGATACAACCGTACCGCCCGATGAATTACTGCCCGATACAGGTGTAAGCCTTGAAATAGAAAGAGCGGTTTCACCGGTATTTGTTTCAACCCCTTTGTACGGAACCAGATCATCAACGGTAATTTTTATCGATCAAAATAATGATGTACTCTTTATGGAAAAATCTTTAAATACCGAAACCGATAAATGGATAACCTCAACTTATAATTTTAAAATTATATGAAATTCAAAACGAATCACATTATATTTGCACTTATATAAAGAAGAACAATACTTGATGTTAAAATGAAAATAATAGAATGTGTACCTAACTTTAGCGAAGGGAAAAGAGAAGAAACTTTTTTGCAAATTAAAGAATCGCTTGCCGGAATAAAGGGTTGTAAACTTTTAAGTTTGGAACCGGATGCCGATTACAACAGGGTTGTTGTTACACTTGCAGGCAGCGATATAGGAATTCTAGACGGTATTATTGCAGTTAGTAAATCCGCTGCATCAAACATAGACATGAGAGGCCATAAAGGTGAGCATCCCAGGCTTGGTGCAATAGATGTAGTTCCTTTTGTTCCGGTTAAAGATGCTAACATGGATAACTGCGTAAAAATTTCCGAATCTTATGCGGAACAAATTTCTACTTACCTGAAAGTTCCTGTGTACTTATATGAATATGCGGCACGAAAGACCGAACGGAAAAATCTTGCAGATATAAGGAAAGGTGAATATGAAGGGCTTGAAGAAAAGCTTAAAGATCCCGAATGGAAACCGGATTACGGGCCAGATATATTTAATCCTAAGCTAGGCGCAATTGTTACCGGGGCAAGGTTCTTTTTAATTGCGTATAACGTAAATATCAAATCGGAAGATGTTAAGTATGTAAAAGAAATTGCAGAAGTTCTGCGCGAATCCGGCAGGCCTAAGCGCGATGAAGACGGTAAGATTATTAAAGCAGACGGCAAAACAGTTAGAGAACCCGGCAGGCTTAAGAGTGTTAAAGCAATGGGTGTTGCTCTGGAAAAATATAAGATTACACAGGTCTCCATGAATTTGACAAACTATAATATTACTTCCATTCACCGTGCATTTGAAGAAGTGAAAAAAGAAGCTGCTAAGTTAGGTGTTGAAGTTACCGGCAGCGAAATAGTGGGGCTGGTTCCGCTTGAAGCTTTGCTGATGGCAGGTAAATTTTATGCAGACGGTAAATATTCCGACGAAAAATCTCTTGTGGATATGGCCATAGAAAAACTCGGGCTTCGGGATTTAAATCCTTTCAACAAGAACGAAAAAATAATTGATTACATGATTTAAGATTTATTTTACTAATTGTTATAATAATCAATTTAATTTTTAGTTAATAATAAAAAGAATAATATATGGAATTACAAATAACCTTAAAAGAATATTTGGATAAGCTTTCCTCAAATTCGCCTACACCGGGCGGCGGCAATGTAGCCGCACTTTGCGGTGTACTGGCTTCGTCCCTTGGGCAGATGGTTTGCAATTTAACTGTCGGCAAAAAAAAGTATCTTCAATTTGAAAAGGAAGCAAAAGAAAATCTTATTAAACTGGAAAATTTTAAAAAAGAATTTCTTAGCCTGGCAGAAAAAGATAACGAAGCATTCGACAGAGTAATGGATGCGTTTAAATTGCCTAAAGATAATGAAGATCAAAATGCCTTTAGAAAAACGGCTATAGAAAAAGCAACCTTTGAAGCTGCTTTTGTTCCGGAAGAAGTTATAATAAAATGCAGCCAGTTGCTTCCTGTTATAATTGAGCTGACGGAAAAAGGAAATCAAAATTCTTTATCGGATACAGGCGTTGCAATATCTTTAACGGCAGCCGCAGCGGAAGCCGCTTTTCTTAATGTGGCAATTAACTGCTCGAGTCTTACAAATCAAATTACTGCAAAAGAATTTTTAAAAAAATCGGAAATTATTTATTTGGAAGTAAAGGAAAAATCCGGTGGTATGATATATTCAATTCTTAATAAGATGATTAACCGGTAGAACCATTTTCGCAAATTATAGAGGTAATAAATATGAAAGAAGGATTAAACAAATACAGTAAAAGATTAACACAAACCCGTTCGCAGGTAGGCTCACAGGCAATGCTGTACGGTATAGGATTAACTGATGAGGATTTTAAAAAACCGCAGGTTGGTATTGCCAGCATGGGCTGGGAAGGCAACACCTGCAACATGCATCTTAACGACCTGGCAAAGCTTGTTAAAAAAGGCGTAACGGATGCAGGCGTCATCGGCTTAATCTTTCATACTATCGGTGTAAGCGACGGTATTTCTATGGGAACCGAAGGAATGAAATATTCCTTGCCTTCCAGAGATATAATTGCAGATTCAATTGAAACCGTTATGGGTGCGCAGTTTTACGATTCTTTAATTGCAATTCCCGGATGCGACAAAAATATGCCGGGCTCGGTTATAGCAATGGCAAGGCTTAACAGACCCAGTATTATGATTTACGGCGGAACTATTAGAGCCGGTTTTTATAACGGAAAGAAACTGGATATTGTTTCCGCATTTGAGGCTTACGGGCAATATATTAACAAGGAATTTACTGAAAACGATCTTGAAAATGTACTACACCATGCCTGCCCCGGTGCAGGTGCCTGCGGCGGGATGTATACTGCAAATACAATGGCCTCTGCCATAGAAACTCTGGGAATGAGCCTACCCTTAAGTTCTTCGTGCCCTGCCAACAGCGATCAAAAGGCTAAGGAATGCTACGAATCCGGCAAAGCAATTTTAAATTTAATGGAACTGGATTTAAAGCCGCGGGATATTATGACTAAGAAAGCTTTTGAAAATGCTATAACAGTTGTTATAGCTTTAGGAGGTTCAACAAATGCGGCGCTTCATCTTATTGCTATGGCTAAAGCCGCCGGTGTAGATTTAACACTAAAAGATTTCCAGGATATTTCAGATCGCACTCCTTATCTTGCCGATTTAAAACCAAGCGGCAAATATGTTATGGAAGACCTTTACGAAATAGGCGGAGTACCGGCAGTTCAAAAATTATTGTTAAAAGAAGGAATGCTTGACGGCAATTGCATAACTGTTACAGGAAAAACTTTAGGCGAAAATATAGATGCCTTGCCGGGTTTAAAAGAAGGCCAGGAAATAATCTCACCGTTAAGTTCTCCAATAAAAAAGACCGGACATTTACAGGTACTTTACGGCAACCTGGCGGAAGAAGGCGCTGTTGCAAAAATTACGGGTAAAGAAGGATTAAGATTTTCAGGACCGGCTAAAGTTTATAACTCGGAAGAAGATACATTAAGAGCAATAGAAAAAAATGAAATTGTTCCCGGTGATGTAATTGTAATTCGTTACGAAGGTCCTAAAGGCGGGCCGGGTATGCGGGAAATGCTTGAAATAACCGCTGCAATTATGGGAGCTGGTATAGGCAAAAGCGTTGCACTAATAACCGACGGCAGATTTTCAGGAGGAACACACGGATTTGTTGTTGGGCATATTACCCCGGAAGCTCAAACAGGCGGCAACCTTGCTTTGGTTGAAAACGGCGATGTAATTACAATTGATGCCGAGAAAAATAATTTAAGACTGGAAGTACCGGAAAACATTTTAACCGAAAGACGAAAAAATTGGAAGCAACCTCCAATTAAAGCTACAAGAGGTATTCTGTATAAATATATAAAAAGCGTTGCCTCGGCTTCCGAAGGCTGTGTAACAGATGAATATTTATAAAAAACATAGATAACTAAATATTATTTGAGTAGGTGAATATACACATGAGAAGAGATGGCATCTTTTCTCTTAAAAAGATTTTGATAAATATCCCGACTCTTTAGAAAAAGGAATATTTGTCCTCTTAATAAAAGATGTCGTCTCTTACCTCCGCATTCTTCGTATAGCTTCAATATATGATTATTATTTAACTTAAAGATTAAGCGATATTTCCGGTTTTAGTTTAACTCAGATTTTGATGTGCTCTTAACCAACCTTTTAAATTTCTTGCCTAAAAACAAAAATAATTTTCATTCTTTTTATTATTATTTAGATAGGCATTCTAAATTAAATAACCGGATTATTTAAAAATCATTTTTAAGTTGCATGAAGTCTATCAACGTTTTCATAATAATAGGAATTATTTTATTCAGCACTTCTTCCTTTCCGCAGACAGGTAAATATTATCTTGAGCAGGGGGACAAATATTATTCCAAATTCGATAACTTTGATGCGCTTATAAGTTATAAAAAAGCGGATAGCCTTTTGCCTAATAGTTATGAAGCTTTATCAAAAATAACCTTGGCTTATAATAATGTTGTAGAAGAATACCTCGATTTAAGAAAAAGGAAGGATGCAGCTAAGTATATTAATAATGCAGTTAAATACGCAAAACTTTTCAGGGAAAGATATCCCGATAGTGCACTTACTTTTATATATCTGGCGCTAACTTACGGAAATCAGTCTATGCTTCTAAAAAGCAACAAAGATAAAATTAAATATGCAAATTTGGTAAGACAAAGTGCCATTGATGCTATTAAAATTGCGCCAAACAATTTCTTCCCGTACATTATTCTTGGTATCTATTACAGAGAAGCGGCAAGGTTAACCTGGTTCGAAAAAATATTTGCTAAAACATTTTACGGCAGCGTTCCGGAAGGAACATTTAAACAGTCAATCGAAATGTTCCATAAAGCCCTGTCCCTGGATTCCAGCTTAACTGTGGCTTATTTTCAAATTGCAAAGACTTATAAAAGAATGGGAGAAAAGAACAAAGAAGAGAAGTATCTTAAAAAAGTTTTAGTAATGCCTACCAGAAATTTTAGGGATAAGTACGCTAAACGGGAAGCAAAGAGAATGCTTACCCGGCTTTGATATTGTATATAAAAACGGCGGGCACAATTTTTATGCACCCGCCGTTGGACTAACCAATCAATCCAAGTTCAAGTGTAAGTTCAAGAAGTGACAGGTGAATGTGAAATTTATACTTCTTAAAATTAATCTTGAACATGAACTTCTTTATTTCATCAGCATCATCTTATGAGTAATTATATTATTTCCTTCCCTAAGCTGGTAGAAATAAATACCGGATGATAAATGCATTGCATTAAAATTAACTTTGTAAACCTGGCCTGCGGCTGCCTGCCCGTTAAACAAGGTTTCAACTTTTTGCCCAAGTGTATTAAATACGGTCAAAGTTGTTATACCGGTTTTTTCAACGGTAAAGCTAATCATTGTTGCTGGGTTAAACGGATTCGGGTAATTCTGGTCTAAGCTGAATTTAGCAGGAGCAGAAGTTATACTAGCCTGAATTATATTACTATATTTTGCCGAACCGTCGAAGTCAATCTGTTTTAATCTGTAGTAATAGCTTCCGGTTGTAATATTATTATCGGTAAACGAATAAAATGTTTTTTCGGATGAAGTACCTTTACCTTTTACAAAAGCAATGCTGCTGAATGTTTTACCATCCATGCTTCTTTCAACTTCAAAACCGGAATTATTAAGTTCTGTTGCAGTTTCCCAATGCAGCACGACAGACATCTGCATTACATCTGCTTTAAAGCTTTCAAGCTCTACAGGTAAAGTTCCTGCAGGCATAAAATCCGAAGCATATCTAGGCAAGAATTGGTAGCCGCCAACTCCCGAAGATGAATACTGTGAGCCGATTCCGATAACATCCGCAGGCCATGTTGGTTCAGGGATGTTATACAATCCCATATCAGAATCTAAAAATACGGTTAATGTATCTTTGCCATTATCATCAGTCAGATAAATTGTTGCATTCTTTTTAGATGTAGGCCAAGTACCGGAAAGTTTGCTTAAATTGCCAAATGCAATTAAATGAGATTCATAATTTTCAGCATTGGTGTTAAATTGATTTACAGTAATGATTTCGGGTTTAGGTACCGTTGCATTGCTGTCTATAACAAGAATACTTGAATCATCCAGGGGATCGATTTCTACCAAACCATTAAATGGAGTAATTTCTCCAACAACAATCACACTGTCACCTAGTTTTAAAGCAGGACTAGTCAGGCCATAGATATAAGTTGCAATTCCGCCGGTTCCATCCCAGATATAATAAGACCTACCGGTAGTTTGGTAATTTGGTGAAATAACTACTCCGGTAATTTTAACTGTATCTTTTGTCATGCTTCTTGCATCAGCAATAGAAATCAATTTGGGGCCAATTAAACTTCCGGCGTTCATAAAGTCAGAAGTGTATCTTGGAAGGAATTGATATCCTCCTACTCCGGAAGATGAATATTGTGAACCGATACCGATTACATCAGCAGGCCAGTTAGGTTCGGGGTTGTTATATAAACCCATATCCGAATCTAAGAATACGGTTAATGTGTCTTTTCCACCATCATCCGTTAAATAAATAGTTGCATTTTTTTTGGATGCCGGCCAGGTACCACTTAGTTTAGATAAATTAACAAAAGCAATTAGATGAGATTCGTAAGATTCCGGATCTGCATTAAATTGACTAACGGTGATAACTTCTGGTTTGGGTACAGTTGCATTGCTGTCAATAACGAAAATGCTTGAAGCATCTGGTGGATTGATTTCTATCAATCCGTTAAACGGTGATATTTTCCCTATGACAGCTACACTATCACCAAGCTTTAGTGCAGGGCTGCTAAGTCCGTAAATATAAGTTGCTAACCCTCCTGTTCCGTCCCAAATGTAATAAGATCTACCGGTAGTTTGATAATTAGGCGAGATTACAACTCCGGTAACCGTTACAGTACTATCAGTCATTCCTCTAGCATCTTTAATAGAAATTTTAGGAGAAACTGTATTTCCAAATATCTGTGCATATTGAGTGTTTATATATTTAGATGTTGAGGAAGAACCATCATACCAAGGATAAGCTCTAAAATAAAGTGACTGACCTTCATTAACCAGCACATTTACATGATAAGCATAATGCTTTAGCGAATCCCGATAAGGGGTTACGTTTGTATCCGGATCTAAAAGTGTTCTGGTTGCAAAAGTAGGATCTGTAGAATAGTATAGCGTTGCTCTTATGTGATTTGTAGTTCCGCTGGCGCCTAGCCATATAGAAATAGAATCCGCAACAAATGCATTACCGGATTTTGGTGAAACTGTAAATTGGATCCATCTGTTCTGATTTGGTCCCGTTTCATTTCCCCATGAAACAGCACTTCCGTTTATATAAGGATACCAGCGCATAGCTTTAGTTACTCCCGTTATGGGGCTGTTTGGCGCCCCTCCGGTCATATCTTTTATTGCTAAAGTATCTCCGTGTGTAACAGTCAATCCGTCAATATTTCCGACTGTGGTTGTGGGGGATAACGAATCTGCACCGAACATATTCCATGTAACGGAAGCAGGCGATTGTCCGAAAACAAGTGAACCGGAAATGCCGAAAAGTAACACGAATAAAAGAGGAAGATGTAATAATCGTGCTTTCATAAGATTCTCCTTTTTTAAGTTGTAAAGATTTGTCCCCAGTTATTCATTACTAAAAGGTAATGAAATAATTGATGACCCTATTAATTAATTATATGAAATGATTACTCCAAAGTTCTTTTATTTATAAATTATTTTATTTATAGAAAAGCACCCATATTTGTTAGAAGTTTTAAACAACCTATTTAAAAGTTAATCAACTAAATTTTAAAAGTAAATTTTTATCTGTTAATTTTTTATTAATTTTAGCGGGTTTGTAACTTTACGAATTTTTAACTGTGTTATTAATCTGCATAAATAATCGAGTAGTAATGGTGTATTTGAATATATTTCAACAATTCATTACTCCACAATTCCGGTAGTTTTTATGAGCCCTGTGAGCCGTTAATTTGTAAGGATGTTTGGGGCGGGAAGGTTAGCTTGCATTAACTATCTTCATCCAGGCCTAATATGTCAAGCAAGCGCGTATGAGCTTCCTTCGGAATTTCAACATCGTACTTCTTATAAAATTCAATAGTTTTTTCAACGGACTTAAAATAGTTGCTGCAGTTTTGGCATTCGTCAAGATGATTTTTAATTGCAATACATTTAGGAGAATCGAGGTCTTCGCCCAGGCTGTCGCAAATATGGTTCATTACTTCTTTGCATGTTATTTTATCTTCGTTCATTTTTGAAACGCCTTATTTATTTCACTCCTTAAAAATGCTCTGGCTCTATGAAGCCTGGACTTAACGGCAGGGACCGAAAGGTTCGTCATTTCACCGGTTTCTTCAGTAGAAAAGCCTTCCACATCCCTAAGCAAAAAAACTATTCTGTAATCGGGAGAAAGTTTTTTAATAGCCTCATCCAGAATATTTTTCAGTTCTTTATTTTCAATTACATTGTCCGGCATAGTTTGCCAGCCGGTTGAATAGCTGCCGTCGTACAACCCGTCTTCATCATCAAGGGAAACAAATTCATGTTTTCTTTTTCTTACTTCCATGAGGCAATGGTTTGCAACTATTCTATAAAGCCAGGTAGAAAGTTTGGATTTGCCGTCGAACTGGTATAATGATTTTACCATGCTTAAAAAAGCTTCCTGCATTGTATTTTCTGCACGTTCGGGGTCGCGGCAAATCTTAAATGCAAAATTATATACCGTTTTTTCGTAACCTTTAACAAGGCCGGCCATGGCTTTTTTATCGCCCTGCTTTGCCTTTTCAATTAATTCTTCTTCATTCATCAGATGCCGTTAAGCGATTTAAGATTCAAATTAACATCAACAATAATTTAAATATAAAAATTTTTAGCCATCAAAAATACATATTAAAATATAATGTTCATAAATTTCAATTTACATAAAAATAATTTATACCGTTTTCTATTTGTAAAGAATTCATTATAATTATACCGGAGTTTATAAATTGTTATAAAACACAAGAAGCAGCCATGGTACAAAATAAAAGTTATCTGCCTTTAAGCAGGAATAAACTTTTTAGCGGTATTCAAAGTTCCGTAGATGAAAAATTCCCGCAGTCTAATTATGTAAATTTTAACGAAGGCGATGTAATTTACCAAAGCGGTGACACCAGCCAATGCATCTATTTGATTTTGTCTGGAGAAGTAAAAGTAAAAATTCCGCTTACGATGGGCGGGCCCCTGGTGGAAAGAAAAGGCAAGAATGAATTCTTTGGTGAAAAAGAATTGCTGGAAAACATTCCAAGAAGATCTTCGGCTGTAGCAAACACAACCTGTACATTGTATAAACTCATGCAAAAAGAGGTTCAAAAATTAATTTCTACATATAAAAGGATAGGCGATAACATAGCTGCCGGAAGTTTGGACACCCCGGAAAATGAAAACGCCGATACGGATATTCCCTTCAAAGATACTTCCAACCCTGCCGAAAGTTCCGAATCGAATGAAATCGGCACCGAAAGTCCGGCTGATAATCCGGCCGATAATAATGCATTCAACATAAAAGATATTGATGATCAGGCAAATGATATTTTGTTGGAAGAATTCCCGGATGAGGTAAAAGCAGCGGCATCTCCCGAGCCCGCGGAAACTATTACCCCTGAAGAAAATTCCATTGAAGAAATTAATTTCGATTTAACCGAGGAATTACCTGAGGAAACAGAAACAACCGGCATTGATGACTTACCAGAGACACATGAAATTTTACAGGAAGATACGGAAGTAGAAATTCATGAGAACGACGACTTGTTGTTGGAGCAAAATACCGGAGATGAAATAGAAAATCCGGAAATGACTGAACAGGAAATTATTCCGGACCGGCCGGAAGAAACTATTGAAGCAGACAAGGAAAATTTAACCTGGGAAATTAATAAAGAAGATGATCCGGATATAGAGCAAAATAAAATTGATGAAGAAGCAGCCGGACTAATAGATGAGAAACTTAAGACCGATATGACCGGAGAGACAATTGAGCCGGAGCAGGATCAATTAATAATTAAAGAAGAAGACAAAGATGAAATAATTTCAAACGGAAACGAATCTCTTTATTTAAAAACTCTCCGTGCCGTACTTCAAATAAACAAGGAAACGGAACCGGATGATATTTTTAATTCAATTACTAAAGTCCTGAAAGAATATACAAAAGCAAACCTTGTACGAATTTATATAAATGAACCGGAAAAAAACGAGTTATACTGTATTTCCATAAACGAAGATAAAGAGAGAAGAATAAAAAAAGATAAAGGTTTAACCGGATGGGCAGCGGAAAAGGAAGAAACAATTATCTTAACCGATGCATCGTCAGATTCAAGATATGATGCGGATGCAGACGGGTTCGACGAGAATAACAATATACTTTTATTTCCGGTTGTTGACGGTAATGCAGGGTTGGTTTCTCTTATTCTTTTAGGAAAATACGAAGAAGAAATTAGTGCGGACGACCAGGCATTTGTAAAAGAACTTTCCGGCTATATTGCTGCTGCCGTAGAAAAAGGGAAACAGTTTGACTCAATTATTAAAAAAAGCAGGATGGAATATTTAAATAAAGTTTCAGGATTTATTTTTGAGGGTGTAAGTACACCTGTGCAAATTATTAAGCATTATGCCGAATTTATACAGAAGAAAACAGGCGTTCCGGATATTGTTCAGATATCAAATTTTATTTGTGAACAAACCGATATTGTTACAAACAGCGTTGCACTGCTTTCCGATTTTATAACCGATAAAAACACGCTATCGTTAAAGGAAGAAAATTTAAATGATATTATTAATAATATCCTGGAAATGCTGGCAGAATATGTAGAGATAAGAAATGTAAAGCTATTTAAAAAATTGGAAGCCGATGTAAAAGTGAGTGCAGACCAAACCGCACTTTATTTTGTCTGTTTTCAAATTACAAAAAATGCGTGCGACGCTATGCCGGAAGGCGGAAATTTTTATTTAAGTACAAGCATAGAAGATAATACTGTTAATATCGAGTTTAAGGACACCGGTACAGGCATACCTTCAATTATTAAAGATAGAATTTTCGAACCTTTCTTTTCGTTCGGCAAAGGTAAGGCTGCCGGTCTTGGTTTATCCGTTTCCGAAAAAATTATAAAGAACCACGGCGGAACAATTTCCCTTGGCAAAACAAGCAGCGAGGGAACTGCAATTTTTGTTTCTCTCCCGGTAATGCACGAGTAAGTTTTAGTATCTAAGTTATTGGTTATAATCTATTCGTCATAAAATCTTGTATATATTGGATAAGGAACTGAAAATTGAGAGTTGAACATTGATCATTGGGAATTTTCAATATTCAATAATCAATTTCCAATGCGCAATTAGTTGCATTTTTGGGTTCCGTCTATGCCGGTTTATTGTATAAGGCATAGAGAAAATTGCGAAAGGTAAGATATATTGTTAACTCCTGGAAATTTATGCCATATATCTTTATTCCCTATACCAATACCCTTTACCTGAATCTTATTACAAATTTGCGTATTTTTGTAAAAAATAAATTAGAAATACCAAGCGAATTATTGAACTCAACTAAGCATGTTTTTTATTTTTTGATTGGCGGTTGAATACTATGGGGGTAATGGCTATCCCTAACATTATTACCATCCTTGGACCCACTGCAACAGGTAAAACAAAACTTGCTGCCGAGCTTTCTTACGAATTTAAAGGAGAAGTTATATCTGCCGATTCCAGGCAGGTTTACATAGGAATGGATATAGGTACCGGGAAAGATCTAAATGATTATATTATAAATAATGTTAAAGTCCCGTATCATTTAATTGATATTATTAGACCGGAAGAAGAGTTCAATTTATTTCTTTTTAAAACTTATTTTTACAATGCATTTAAGGATATTACAAGCAGAGGTAAAACACCGTTTCTAGCCGGCGGCACCGGGTTGTATTTAAGTGCCGTAATTCAAAATTATAATTTAACCAAAGCAGACTTTGACTTTGCGGAAACTGATTTTTTAAGGAAGAAGAGCATTTCCGTTTTACAGAATATGTTAAAAAAATTAAATCCTAAACTTCATAATACTACAGACCTGCTGAACAAGGAAAGAATAATTAAAGCAATACAAATTGCAAAAGTTAAGGATGCCGATGCAGTTAAGCAGCCGAAAATAAACTCATTAAATATAGGAATAAACCCTCCACGCGAAACTATAAAAGAAAGGATTACAAAACGCTTAAAGTTTCGGCTGGAAAACGGAATGATAGATGAAGTAAAAAAAATGGTTGACGGCGGTATTTCATTCGACAGATTGGATTCGTTCGGATTAGAGTACCGATTTGCAGGATTATATTTAAAAGGTGAACTGAGTTATAACGATATGTTTCAAAAACTAAACAGCGCTATTCATAATTTTGCAAAAAGGCAGCTAACCTGGTTTAGAAAAATGGAACGTGAAGGTGTTAAAATTTATTGGCAGCAAAGCCCGGACTTTGATACGGCAAAAGATGTAGTTAAAAATTTTTATTCATTTAATTTTTAGAGAAAAGTTATGAAAACTTTTTACATGTACATATTGTTTGGTTTTATTTCGTTTCGGTTATTTGCGCAAACTCCGGCTGTAAGCCGGCCTGTAGCTTATAATTTGAAAGAAACGAAGGTAAGCTTTTTTAAAGATACTCCAATTCATTTTGCCGTAAATAAAATTGATTCGCTCACCGAAAAATTAGAGCACAAAAAAATAGTTTTTAACAATCCTATATCCGGAAATATAGGAAGGGATATTGAAAAGCAGCCGTACAGGCTTGCCCTGCAGAATATTGCAAGATATAACAATATTACTATCAGCGAAAATGATTCGGCAATTACGCTGCAGCAAATTAGAAACGATCCTCTTGACGACAGGCAGGTAAATATATCTGCGGTTTTTTTTGAAGCCAACGTTACACAAATGAGGGAGCGGGGAATTAACTGGGAAGAACTTTTAAGTAAATCCGGGTTAATAATTGATCCTATACTAACTACGGGACAGCAAGCTGAGCTGCAAAGAGATTTAGGGCCTAACTTTAACCTAAAGCTACAATCTGCAGGAGATGCCGGAAAGTTTTCGTCTTATACTAATTTTCTACTTAACTTATTTGAAAATGAGAACCTAGGACGTGTCCTTGCCAAATTATCTTTAACCGTAAGAGATGGAAAGAAAGGCAGAATTCAAATAGGTTCCGACTTTTCGGTTAAGCAGTTTGATTTTGCCGGAAATGTCATCGACAGGTTTTACCCTACCGGTACAATTATAGATGTAACTCCGCATATTCATAAAGAGGATTCGCTTTATTATGCAAACTTGGATCTTGATGTTGAAAAAAGCATCTTCGAGCCGAACACAATAAATAATCAGGTAAAAAAAGAAACCGCACATACGGATGTACTATTGTATAACCACCAGGAAGCGATTGTAGGCAGCCTGTTAACCAGCGAAGTTGTTAATACCCGTGGCGGAATTCCCGTGCTTAAAGATTTACCGTGGTGGGTTTTCGGTTTAAGATATTTGACAGGTTACAGCCAAAAGCAGGTTGTTGAAAAAGAAGTAATTATTCTTGTAAAAATAAATATACTTCCGCCGTTAAGAGATCAGATAAAAACTGCCGGCGAAAACATTCTGCAGCAGAAAATAAATGAAGACAGAAAAGAATTGAAAAAGTTCGAAATGGAAAACAACGGATATCATAAAAATAAAGAAAAATAGCTGAAATGAATTTTAGAATGTTTCTCCGATGTATTGCTATTATTGCCTGCTGTTTTGCATGGTTACTTGCCGTTCAAGCATGTAAGCTTACGGATTTCCCTGTAAACGAGCGGTCTTCCTCCAGAGATACAAGCGTAAGTATTTCAATTGCTAAATGGTATAACAATCATACTGCGGCAATTTCAATAACTAACGACGATACCTGGGGATCTGCTGCACAAAAGCAGGCGCAGAAATTTCTTATTGCTCATAATATGACTATGGATTATGAAGTTGTGACTTTGGATTGGGAAAAGGATATGAATTCCGTTCATTATTTTATGGACAGTCTTGCTTCCCGCGGTTTTGGATATTACGGGCACGGCCATCATCATGTAAATCATGATACGATGACATACGAAGAGGATTATATTGATTTTAAAACTTGCTACGATACAATGAAAGCATTCGGTATGAAGCCGGTTGCTTATGCTTACCCCGGGGGCTTCGGCTGGCATATTGCCACGCAAAATGCACTTAGGGATGCAGGCTTTTTAAGTGCACGAATGTTTGAAAAACTCAGCTTTCTAAATCCTTTTATCATACCGGGTGATCAAAAAGAACCGAAAGACTGGTACCAGCTTCCCACTTTAATTATGCAGTCAATCGATTATGACGGCTGCGAGGTTTGTATAAACAATACGCAGGACCTTATTCCGTATCTTGATGAATGTATTAGAGAAACTGCCTGGCTTATTATTACTTACCACGGTATAAATAATACTTCAGCATTCGGCTATTATTTCTTATCCGATATGCTTAAAGACCTGGCGGCAATTCATCAAAGAGATTTCTGGGTATCTTCAATGAATAAAATAACTTTGTATATAAGAGAAAGAGCAAAAGCTACTGTTACCGCAGCATGGATTAGAAATAATTACGGTCTTGTTGATTCTATAAAAATTAATATAAATGATAATCTTCCGGATAATATTTATTATCAGCCGCTTACAACTATGTTCAGCATACCTCCTTATTGGGTAAATAACAAAGTGTACCTGGTTAAAAATAAAAATGTGGAACAGCAATTTCAGTTTTATAACAATCAAGCAATGGTATCTCTGCTTCCGGCAGATACAACTTACTATTTAACTACGGATAAATAACATAATATTGAAAAGTAACTCGGACTAAAGTATATTATATATAAGAAATTAATATCCGTAGGCAAATGTTAAGCGGGCAAATAAAAGAACAGATTAAAGAAAGACTTCTGGAAAAATTTGATCCGGTTAAAATTATACTTTTCGGATCGCAGGCACGGGGAACCGCAGATGAAAGAAGTGATGTTGATTTACTAATTATTTGTGAATCAAACGAAAATAGATTTAAATTAATGGATCAAATGAGATTATCTTTGTTGCCGATAAGTTATGCGTTTGATGTTATTATATTAAATTTCAATGAATTTGAAAGGGATAAAAAATATCCAGGTACAATAGCACGTTATGCAAGTAAAGAGGGAGAAATTTTATATGAGCAATGATTCCCTTAAATGTAAATAAATATCTTAAGAAATATTCTATACCCGGGTGGGAAATTGAGCATAACGGCCTGGATAATATTAACAATGTTGTAGTTATACCTGTAATAAATGAATACGATATAATAAAAAATCTGCTTACTTCGCTTATTGAAAACAATAAAAAATATTTTCCATCCGCTCTTTTTCTTTTTGTTATAAATAATTCCTCTGCTGCGGATAAAAACATAAAAACAGATAACGCAAGAACTATTTCATACCTAAGCACAATTATCAATAGAAAAATTTCAGTTTGCGATGATCTTCAAAGAAGAATTATTTCTTCGGGATTAAGAATAGGTTTAATTGATGCTTCATGCCGGGGGAAGGAATTGCCTGCGAAAGATGCAGGTGTTGGCCTGGCCCGCAAGATTGGGATGGATTTAGCGCTTAGTACTTTTGATTTTAGATTACCCGGGGAAAAAATTTTAATTTGCCTGGATGCCGATTGTAAGGTAGAGAAGAATTATTTAACAACAATAGTTGAGGATTATAATAACAGAAACTTATCCGCAGCAACAATAAATTTTTTGCATGAATTAAGCAGCAATGTTGAACAAAATTCAGCAATAATTTGTTATGAAATTTTTATTAGGTATTATGTGCTGGGGTTAAAATATGCCGGTTCTGATTATGCTTTCCATACCATCGGATCTACAATTACATGCGATTACCAAAGTTATATAAAAGCGGAAGGAATGAATAAAAGGAAAGCCGGAGAAGATTTTTACTTTATGGAAAAGCTTGCAAAGAATGTAAAGGTAGAACGTATTTCCGGTACTACCGTTCATCCATCTTCAAGAATTTCGCTGCGTGTCCCTTTCGGCACAGGGCAGCGCATAAAAAGATTTTTATCTTATATGTATGATGAATACCTGCTGTATAATCCGGCTTCTTTTCGTATTTTAAAAGAGTGGATTATAGAATTTAATTCTCCGGCTGTTAAAAATGCGGATTATTATTTATCAAAGGCAGCCGGTATTGATGAAAATCTTTTTGAATTTTTAGAAAACCAGAATTTTTCCGAGAATTGGAATAGGATACTAAAGAATTCTTCATCGGGTGAACAATTAAATAAACAAAAAATGAAATGGTTCGACGGCTTCAGAACACTTAAGCTGATTCATCATTTGCGGGATTCTGCGTATCCTTTGGTGAACATGTTCGATGCACTGGAGGAAATTTTTAAGCTTATGGGAATAATTTCTCACATCAACAGAAAAGAAGAAAAAATTCCGCCGCTCGGATTTCAAAAAGAATATCTGAAAATTCTGCAAAGAAATACTTAGTTAATTAAACTAGCGAAATTAAACCTGGAACTTCTTAAACTTGGACTTGTAGAGTTCAAGTGTATGTTTAAGAAGTTAAAAGATATTATATGAACTGATTGATTCGCAATTCATAAATTTATAAAGACGGTGCGTTCATGATTAAGAAAACAAACATAGATGAGATTCAAAATTATTTGGTAGATGCTTCTAATTTTAAAGGTACATGCGAAGCAGTATATATGCCGGAAAGTTCGGCTGATATTTCTGAGATTCTCAAGGAAGCAAATAAAAATAAAACTCCGGTTACAATTGCCGGTAATGGTACTGGTCTAACTGGTGCACGTGTACCTCAGGGAGGAATTGTAATTTCCACTGAAAAATTAAATAAAATTATTGAAGTAAATGAAAAAGAATTTTATGCAATTTTAGAACCGGGTGTAATATTATCGGACTTTCAAACAGCGTTGGATGAGAAAAATCTTCTGTACCCCCCCGACCCTACCGATAAAAACTGCTTTATAGGCGGCACTGCTGCAACAAATGCTTCAGGTGAAAAAACATTTAAATACGGCCCGACAAGAGATTTTATTCTAGAGCTTGAAGTTGTTCTTGCAGACGGAGAAATATTAAACCTAAAACGCGGAAAGTGTCTGGCTAACGGTTTCAAACTAAATTTAAAAACCGGAACGGATAAGGAAATGGAAGTTGACATCCCCGAAATAAATATGCCTAACGTAAAAAATGCCGCGGGGTATTTCTGTAAAAAAAATATGGATGCAATCGATTTGTTTATCGGTTCGGAAGGAACGCTTGGTGTTATTACAAAAATTAAACTAAAGCTGCTGCCAAAGCCGGAAAAAATTATTTCATGTGTAGTGTTTTTTGATAATGAACTAAACGCCCTTCACTTTATAGAAAAGGCAAGAGATATTTCTTTTAATACCAGATTAAGACAAGACCCCAGATGCATAGAAGCTCTTGCACTTGAATATTTTGATGAAAAAGCATTAAAATTTTTAATCAGCGATTACCCGCAAATTCCGGTTTCTGCAAAAGCAGGCATTTGGTTTGAGCAGGAGGTAACAAGCAAAAACGAAGAATTCTTTTTTGAAAGCTGGATTGACCTTGTTAATGAATTTCACGGTGATGAAGAAAGTGCATGGTTCGCAGTAACGGAAGAGGATAAAAAAAGAATTTTAACTTTTAGGCATGCAATCTCTGCAAAGATAAATGAATATATCTCTAAAAATAATCTGCGCAAATTAGGGACCGATGTCGCAGTACCGGATAATAAATTTGAAGATCTGTATTTCTTCTCAAAGGATTTGGTTGAAAAAGGAAATATGCCTTATGTAATTTACGGACATTTCGGCAACTCACATATTCATCTTAATATGCTTCCGGGAAATGAAGATGAGTTTAAAAAGGGAAAAATTTTTTATTCGGAGATTTGTAAAAAAGCAATAGAGCTTGGAGGAACGGTTTCCGCAGAGCATGGAATAGGAAAAGTAAAAAGAGATTACCTGCTTGCAATGTATGGGCAAGAAACGATTTATAATATGTTACAGCTAAAGAAAGCCCTGGACCCTAATTTAATTTTAGGGCGTGGGAATATATTTGAAGTATAATTTAAAAGAAAAAATCCCGCACTTCAACTTCTGCTGCTTCGGGGTCGTGCCGGTGCAGAAAAGTGATAAATTCTTTGGCGAAAACTTTATCCTTGTTTTCTTTTTTAAATTCTTCAACAAGCTCTTCCAGCTTTTGATGATCCAGAGTGCTGTTCACATAATGCTTTTCTTCATGATCGTCAAAAAGCCTGTAAATTACATGTTTTTTATCCATTGTTCATCCCTGTTATTAAATTAAAATTGTATCTGCATGAAGTATATCCGAATATAACTCATTTTTTATTGATTCGGAATTTTTTCTTGCTTTGGCAAGAGCATCCAGTATATATCTTCTTGCAGTAAAAACTTTTCTCTGGTCATCACCCGGCCTGCCGGATGATGCATTTGCTTCATCCAAAAGTAAAAACCCGATATAAATATAAGAGTACATTTCAACAAGATCTTTCGATGCAACATCCTGAACATTTACATCTTTTTTATCTTTTATATATTTCAGGCATTCGTTAAACATCTCTCTTATTTCTTTAATCGACTCAAGCAGATTAACCAGGCTTCCTTTATATTCTTTCTTTTCACACGCATCAAAGTATTCGCATAGCACATTGTTTATTACTCCTCCTGATGCAGCAACAATCTGCATCTGGGAAGTCCCCTCATAGATGTTTGTTATTCTTGCATCTCTAGACAATCTTTCCACGTTAAACTCTTTCATATATCCCGTGCCGCCGTGAATTTGAAGTGCATCGTAACAGATTTTATTTGCAGATTCACTTAATAAATATTTCGTCATAGGAGTCAGCAAGTTAACAATTTTATTTGCTTCTTTTAATTTTTCATTTGCTTCAAGGAAAGATTTCTTTATTGCCTTTAACCTATCAACCTGCTCTTCATATTTTTCTTTTTTATCCAGCCAAACACTTGTAGAATAGAATAAAGATCTATTAGCTTCAAGTGTAACACGCATATCTATAAGCATGTTGGCAATTACGGGAAGATTATAAATCGGTTTGCCGAATTGTTCACGTGCCTTTGCATATTTAAGTGCCTCCTCATAAGCCTGCTGAGCAATTCCAAGGGATTGCGCACCAATGCCGACTCTTGCTCTGTTCATAAGGTAAATAACATATTTTAAAAGTCCGAATCTTCTGCTGCCAATCAATTGAGCGGGAGTATCATTAAATTGAAGCTCGCAAGTAGGCGAACCGTGAATGCCGAGTTTGTGTTCAATACGCCTTACTTTAATTGTATCGTCGCCGTAACAGGCAAACATACTTAATCCGCGTGCATCTTTAGTTCCCGGTTCGGTTCTTGCCAAAACAAGAAGCACCTGGCCGTTGCCGTTGGTTATAAATCTTTTTACGCCGCGCAAGAACCAATTGCCTTTTTCATCCTGGTAAGCACTTAATTTTACAGCCTGCAAATCGGAGCCGGCATCGGGTTCGGTAAGCGCCATTGCCCCCGTGTATTTACCGGAAGAAAAGCCCGGAAGAAATTCTTCTTTCTGATTATCATCCGCAAACTGAGCTATTGTCTTACCGATATCCTGTAGTCCGAATAAATTCATTAAAGAAGATTCGGCCCTGGAAATAATTTCAACAGCCATCATATAGATTGTTGTGGGAAAGTTTAAACCGTCGTACTCGCGCGGAATAATCATTCCCATTAATTCTGCTTTAGAAAGCATTTCCAATGCTTCCCTTGTTCCCTTTGCATAAGTTACTTTACCGTCTTTGAACAGCGCACCTTCTTCATCAATTTCCGCCGCTTTGGGTGCAATAAAATTTCCCGCGATATCACCAACCACCTCCAGCACTCTTTTATAATTTTCCATTGCGTCATCATAATCAACCGGCGCATAGTCATACTTTACGGCTTGAGAATAATTTTCTTCGGTTAGTTCAACAACTTCTTTAAGATCCAGCCTGTTAAACTGATATAAAAGGTCTGGGTTATCTGAAAAATAATTCGGCATTGTGTTATCTCAATTTTTGCTTAAAAACATTTATAAACATAGGAATAATCTGCATTGCATCGCCTACTATTCCGTAATGTGAAATATTAAAGATAGGTGCATCGGGATCCGTATTTATTGCAATAATTTTATTCGACTCGGACATGCCCGCCCTGTGCTGAATTGCACCCGATATTCCGCAAGCGATATAAAGCTTGGGCCTAACCGTAACTCCGGTTTGTCCTACCTGGCGGTCGTGGTTAATAAATCCGGCATCAACAGCGGCACGTGAGCCGGCAACTTCGCCGCCAAGAACGTTTGCCAGTTCATAAATAAGTTTGAAATTTTCTTTTGTTCCAATACCGTAACCGCCGGAAACAATAATCGGCGCAGCTTTTAGATTTACTTTATTTTCTTCCCTGTGCTGTTCAATAATTTTTATAATTTCGTCTATCTCATCAGGCTGGTAATCAATTTTTGTTACGGTTCCTTCAACAGGCTTATCAAGCGGTTCAAGGCGCATTACGCCTTCCCTAACGGTAGCCATTTGAATGGGGTTATCCGGGGTTATAATTGTTGCAATAATATTTCCGCCGAATGCCGGTCTTATTTGAAGCAGCAGGTCTTCATATTCTTTTTTCAGATATTTAACTTTGGAAATTTGAAGGTCCGTACAATCGGCAGTTAAGCCGCTTTTTGTATGTGAGGCAACACGCGGCGCAAGATCTCTGCCGATAACAGTTGCACCGAAAAGCACTACGCGTGGAGAATGTTTTTCAACAAGGTCATTCATAATTCTGCTGTAGGGCATAGTCTTATAATGTTCAAGCTGCGGATAATCAGCAGCGAATGTTTCTACTGCGCCGTATCTAAAGGTTTCCCCAATTATATGTTTTACATTATAACCAATTACAACGGCTTTTAAACTTCCATTAAGATTTTCGGCAAGCCTTCTTCCTTTAGATAAAAGCTCAAAGCTAACATCTGCCGGTATGCCGTTTCTTTGTTCAATAAAAACCCAAACGTCTTTGTTCATAATCCCGGTAATTTTATCCTAAAATATGATCTTCCATTAATTTATCAATTAGAACCCCGATGCCCGTTTTGGACGGTTCAATCATTTCGTGACTACCGCCTGCAAGAACAACCGATTCTATTTTATGTACCTTTGTAGGAGAGCCGTGTACACCGCATCGTTTTTCATCAAGCTTTAAGTCATCCATAGTTAATGTTTGAATATATAACTTTTTGGAAGTGTATTCTTCCTTTAACTGATCAATATATAAAAGTGAGTTGCCTTCCGTAAGTTTTTCAAGCTCGATTAATGTTTTTGCATTTTTATAAGCCATAATTCTTCTTGCTTTAAATGGGCGCGGAAAAGCGGCATCCTTTAAAACTGTAATCAACACCGGTAAAGACGATTCAAGTATCTCATAACCGCCGTCTATCTTTCGCTTTACTTTTGCTGTTGAACCGTTTACATCAAGAATTTCTTCTGCGTAAGTTATTTGAGGAATGTTCAGCTTTTCTGCTGTCTGAGGCCCGACTTGCGCGGTATCGCCGTCTATTGCCTGGCGACCTGCAAATACAAAATCGAACTTACCTGTTTTTTTAATAGCTTCCGAAAGTACGTAAGAAGTTGCCAGAGTATCAGCACCTGCAAATTTCCTGTCGCTTATTAAAACCGCATCATCTGCACCCATAAAAAGGCATTCTCTTAAAACATCCGATGCGCGCGGAGGGCCCATTGTAATTACTGTAACATTGCCGCCGTATTTATCTTTTAGCTGCAAGGCAAACTCAAGGGCAACTCTGTCCTCGTGATTAAAAATTGCAGGAAGCTTAGCCCTGTTAACAGTCCCATCTTCCTTCATAACCTGGCCGGATATATTAGCAGTGTCAGGCACCTGCTTAACCATAACTATACTATGAATCCCCATAGTACCCTTTACATTTTTTTTCGGAGCAAAAATACAAAAAACTTTATAAAATTCTCAACTGTTGTTTGATATTTATTAATGATACGGTAAATTTGCTCTAATTATACATTCGATTTGTTTAATGGATTATACTAAAAGAACAAAAAAACAGCTTATAAAAGAAATTGAAGAATTAAAAGAAACAAATTCTAAGCTGAAAATAAGCCTTAAAGAGTTGAAAAAAACTTCAAAAAAATTTGAAGCCGATAAAGATGCATTTCATTTGTACCGTGAAATTATTGATTCCAGCCCTAATTTTATATCCGTTACGGATATTAAAGAAAAATTTCTGTTCGTAAATAAAGCATGGTTACAAAGCTTTAATTTTACTAACGAAGATATAATAGGTAAAACAATATATGATATATTTCCAAGGCACATCGCCCGTGAAATGAATAAAGATGATATTTCATTGCTTGAAAATAAACTCGAAAAAATTGAGCGGGAAGAAAAATTTTTGGATGCGGAAGGAAATATACGCTGGTTTTACACGATAAAGTTTCCTTTAAATGATGAACAAGGCATAATAAAATATATTGTAAGTTTAGGAATCGATATAAGCGAACGAAAAAGTGCGGCAGAAACATTAAAAGAAAGAGAACAAAATTACAGGTCGCTAGTTGAATCGTCGTTAGATCCTATTTATGTATACCAGGACGGCAGACTTGTTTTGGTTAATCCGGCTTGGGAGAATCTTTTCGGTTACTCCGCCGCCGAGGCAGCATCTGCCGGTTTTTCATTTATGGATTATATTGCTCCCGAAAGCAGAAAATTAATTTTAAAAAGATTAAAGAACCGTTTAAATAACAAACCTATCAGTTCCAGGTTCGAAATGCGCGGACTAACAAAGCAAGGAGAGTTAATTGATCTTGAAGTAAGTGTCGGCGATATTTTTTGGAACGGTAAAAAAGCAGTGCAGGGCATTTACAGAAATATAACGGAACGGAAAAAAACCGAAGAAGCATTAAGGCGCGAAGCATTTATTTTTGACAACCTTTATGATGCTGTTATAATTACCGACATGGAAGGTAAAATTATAAACTGGAACTCCGCTGCGGCAAAAATTTACGGTTATAAAAAGGAGGAAATATTAAATTCTTCTGTTGAAATACTTAATAAAAAATCTTTGCCTGTCACTTTAACAGGGCAAATAATAAAAGCAGTTAAAAACGAAGGAAAATGGACCGGTGAAATAAATTTTGTAAGGAAGAACGGCTCTGAAGGCATTTCAGAAACCGTTGTATTCCCGTTCCTGGATCCCCAAGGAGAAGAAATTGCACTTGTCGGAGTAAATAAGGATGTAACAGAAAGAAAAATTGCGGAAAGTGCTTTACGGGAATCGGAATATAAGTTCAGGCAAATTACGGAATTTTCTCTGGTTGGAATTTATTTAATTCAAGACGGAATATTTAGATATGTTAACCCTAAACTTGCGGAAATATTCGGCTATACCAAAGAAGAAATGGTAGATAAATTAGGGCCGCAAGATGTAACGCCGCCCGAATCATTTAAAAAAGTTAGCAATAATATTATAAAAAGACTTAAGGGTGAAATCGAATCCGTTCATTATGAGTTCCAGGGACTAACAAAAGACAAGAGAATTATTGATGTTGAAGTCTATGGTGCCATAAGCAGGTTCGCGGGAAAACCGGCGGTTATAGGAACCTTGCTGGATATTACCAAACGGAAAAAAATAGAGTTGGAGTTAATAGCTGCTAAAGATAAGGCGGAAGAATCCGACAGGCTGAAATCGGAATTTTTAGCACAGATGTCTCACGAAGTCCGTTCCCCTATAAATGTAATTCTTAGCTACAATTCTTTTTTGCGTGACGAACTTTCCGGTAAATTAGAACCTAATTTTCAGGGTTCGTTTGATTCGATTGATTCTGCCGGTAAAAGGCTGCTGCGTACAATAGATTTAATATTAAACATGTCCGCACTTCAAAGCGGAACTATTGATTTTAATTTTGAACCCGTTGATCTAAAGAAAATACTTAACGGTTTGATGAAAGAATTTGACTATGCTGCCAAGAGCAAAAATTTGGCGCTTACATTAAATAATAACTCCGGCAAATTAATTATACTTGCTGATGAATATATAGTTACGGAAATTTTTCAAAACCTTATTGGCAATGCTATTAAATATACCAACGCCGGAAAAGTTGAAATAAATTTTTATATTAAAAATGCCGGAGAGCAGATTGTTGAAATTAAAGATACCGGCATTGGAATATCCAAGGAGTTTTTACCGAAAATATTTGATCCTTTCAGCCAGGAAGAATCGGGATATTCAAGAAGATTCGAAGGTAACGGCTTAGGTCTGGCATTAGTAAAAAAATATGTTGAATTGATAGGTGCAGATATAAAGGTGGAAAGTGACAAAGGAGTTGGTTCGGTCTTTACGGTAATTTTCAGAAATAACTAACTTTTTTATAATTAAAAATAAATTATTACAAGGTTAACCGCTTCATAGTCTTCTGCTGCAAACGAATTGTTGCATTATTCTTCATATTAAATTCAATTGTTCTTAATTCACTATTTAAAGAATGAAGAATCCGCCGGCGGCGGAAATAGCTAATTATGAATTTCATAATGTTAGTTTTAAAAACAATTTTTTAAGCGTAACGGTAATTAATTCACGATAAAAATTTACAATATATTTGGTAAGTAAAATTATGGGATCAAAAATAAACAGAGTTATAGATAACACCGGCGATATGCCGGTGGAGGAATTTAAAAAATACGGCTACCAATTAATAGATTGGATAGCAGACTATTTTTCAAACATTGAATCTCTGCCGGTTCTTTCTAAAGTAAAACCGGGTGAAATAAAAGCTCAGCTGCCAAAGATCCCTCCCGAAAACCCGCAACCGATGAAAAATATATTTAAAGATATTGATGATATATTACTCCCCGGAATAACACATTGGAATCATCCGGGGTTTATGGCATATTTTAATTCAACTTCCAGCGGACCCGGAATTCTGGCCGAGATGCTTTCGGCGGCTTTAAATGTTAACGGAATGCTTTGGAAAACTTCACCGTCTTCAACCGAACTTGAGCAGGTTGCTCTTAACTGGTTCAGACAAATGATAAAGCTTGATGAAGATTTTTGGGGAATAATTTACGATACGGCATCGGTTAGTACTATGCATGCAATTGCCGCCGCAAGAGAACAAATTAAAAATGTTAACGCACGCATAAAAGGCTTAGCCGGCAGAAGCGATGTTAAAAGATTAAGACTTTATGCATCCGAACAGGTTCATTCTTCAATTGAAAAAGGAGCTGTTGCCCTGGGTATAGGGCTTGAAGGAGTTAGAAAAATTCCCGTTGACAACGAATTTAAAATGATTCCTTCAAAACTGCGGGAGGCAATTGAAGAAGATAGAAAAAACGAGTGGCTGCCTTTTTGTGTTGTTGCTACAGTTGGAACAACTTCTACTACAAGTATAGACCCGGTAAATGAAATTGCAGATATTTGCCGCAAAGAAAATTTATGGCTGCATGTGGATGCCGCACACGGCGGAGTTGCCGCTCTTGTTCCCGAAATGCGATATATTTTAAATGGTGTGGAAAAAGCAGATTCAATTGTAGTTAACCCGCATAAATGGATGTTTACACCGGTTGACCTCAGCATTTTTTTTACAAAAAAACCGAATGTTTTAAAACAAGCCTTTAGTCTTATTCCCGAATATTTAAAAACTGCCGAAGACAGCGAAGTAGAAAATTATATGGATTACGGAATTCAGCTCGGCAGAAGATTTCGCTCTCTTAAGCTTTGGTTTATAATTCGTTACTTCGGAACAGAAGGAATAATAGATAGAGTTCGCGAGCATTTAAGAATTGGAAAAAAATTTGCAGGCTGGGTGGATGAACATCCGCAATTCGAAAGACTTGCGCCGGT
Organism: Ignavibacteriaceae bacterium; assembly: GCA_046704255.1. GTDB lineage: Bacteria > Bacteroidota > Ignavibacteria > Ignavibacteriales > Ignavibacteriaceae > FEN-1297. The sequence goes on from JBJKSH010000249.1 coordinate 46,194, forward strand.
ACCATTAAGTACTACTTGCTTCAGAGCTCATCCTTCAAATATTAACAACGATGAAGAATTAAATAAACTAAATGAAAAGCTAATGAATTTAGTTAACTCATCAGGTAAGATTTTTATTACCCATACAAAACTAAACGATAAATTTGCTATCAGACTTGTTGTCTCGGGCCTAAGAACAGAAGAGAAACATGTAAAACTAGCGTGGGATATAATTCAAAATAGTTTGAATGAATTAACAAAGGAAGCGCAGGTTTAAATATCCAACCACAATATCGAATCCCGGATAATACTAAAAATTTATTATCCGGGATTCGATTTCAAGTACTTTGCACCAAAGAGAGTTGAAATAATTGAAAGCTTAAATCCCGAGCTTTGTTCTTATGTCTTTAGGGATTGCACCTTTATTAACCAGTATTGCAATAGTTCTTAATTTTACAAACGGTTCCGACATATACCAGTAGCCGCCGTAAATTTTTTTCTTCGTACCCCAGG